>DASQNN010000172.1:0-11918 GCA_035644955.1 Nodosilinea sp.
GGGGTGTACGGTTTACGGCAGGCCCAAAACCTGAAACCCAAAACCTGAAACCCCACAAACCAGTCATCTTTGGCTTGGCAGACTCCTAGGGGACCAAGGGGCCAATTCGAAAAGCGGCCTCATTTTTACAGCTGGACTAAAGAAAAGCATAAAATCGCCAAAACGTAGCCTGTGCATCTGGCCAAAGAGATAAATCATCGGTCACAATAGGCTCAAGATTGGCCGGATGCGTGTGGTTTCCCGACTCGTCTTCCTCCCTTGCCCAGGCTGGTATTACTAACGATGTCAATTTCTTCCTTTTCTTGGCTGCTGTCTCTGGTACGTCCTTCGGTACAGGCATTGGCCCTGGTTCCCCTTGCCCTCGCTACCGTGACAGCTGAGGCAACTCTAGCGGCTACAACCTTAACCGAGCTTGAAGATAGTCCTAAGGTTGTCATCGACGAAGCCTGGCAAATTATTAACCGAGATTACGTAGACGACAGCTTTAACCAAACAGACTGGCAAGCGACCCGCCAAGAACTGCTGGGGCAAGAGTACACCTCTAAAGAATCGGCCTACACAGCTTTACGGTCGGCCCTGCGGCGGCTCAACGACCCCTACACGCGGTTTCTCTCACCGTCAGAATATGCTGACCTCACCGACCAAACCTCCGGTGAAGTTTCGGGCATTGGGGTGCGGCTAGAGCGCAATACCCAAACTGGGGCGGTGCTGGTAACCGGTGTTGCGGCGGGCTCGCCAGCAGAACAGTCGGGGATTGCCACGGGCGATCGCATTTTGCTGGTCAATAGCCAGAGCACCGAGCGCCTCACCGTAGAAGGGGTGCAGCAGCTGCTGCGGGGGAATGAAGGATCTCAGGTGACCCTGACCATTTCTCGCAACGGCGGCGCTCCTCGCACCGTCATTCTCACCCGCGCCCGCATGGATCTGCCCACCGTTGAATACTCCCAAAAGACCGTCAGCGGTCGCTCCATCGGCTACATTCGGCTGATTGAGTTCAACGCCCACGCAGCGCCCCAGATGGCGGCCGCCATCCGTGACCTGACCGATGCCGGGGTCGAAGGCTTTGTGCTCGACCTGCGCGGCAACCCCGGCGGCCTGCTGATGGCCAGCATTGACATTAGCCGCATGTGGCTGCAGCATGGCCCCATTGTGCGCACCCTCGATCGCAGCGGCAATGACGAGGCGATTTCGGCCAACCGCACCGCCCTGACCGATCTGCCGCTCACGGTGCTGGTAGACGGGCGATCGGCCAGCTCTAGCGAAATTTTGACCGGTGCCCTGCGGGACAATGACCGCGCCACTGTAGTGGGCACCACCACCTACGGCAAAGCCCTGGTGCAGTCGCTCCACGGCCTCACCGATGGCTCTGGTCTCACCGTTACCGTGGCCCACTACTACACCCCTGACGGCACCGACATCAGCAGCCGGGGCATTACCCCCGATGTGGCGGTCAATCTGAGCGATCGCCAGCGCCGCGAACTGTTTAGCAACCCCGCCCTGCTGGGCACCGATGCCGATGCCCAGTATCTTCGCGCTGCCGAGGTGCTAGAGCAAACCATTCTCGCCCGCCAGGGTCAGCCCACTACCGGGGCCAGCCGCCTGGTTCGGGCTACGCCGACCGAATAGGTGAGCCAGAGAAGCAGGTGGCGTAGGGGCATTGCATGCAATGCCCCTACAGAAATGCACGCGAATCTACGGTGTTTAAACGAATGTGCGGCTAAAACCGCCCAGCGTAGGCCGTCATGGGCTCTTTAATGAAGCGAATATAGAGGTGCTTGAAGGTCGACTTCACCACCCGAGGCATGCCAAAGTCGATGGGCATGAGTTCGGTGGGCAGCTGCCAGTCGGCCACTTGCAGCGCGTCTGGGGTAAACAGCGGAAAGATGATCTCGTCCCAGGCTGGGCAGGCCCCCAGCCGCAGAGACTGAGCTACGGTAGGCACCGTTTGGGGATCGACCCCCAGAATTTCCACCATGGCCCGATCGAGGGCAAACACGTTGGCAGAAGCCCCTAGAACCCCCAGATCCCTGGGTTCGCCGCCGCTGGGGCCATTGCCCTCGTGGCCGACAATGCCATCCACAATGGTTAGCTCGGGGTCGATCAGGCGGGCGGTTTCGACCAGCATGGTGCCAAAGCGCTGCACGTCTTTACCCGCCTCCATGTGCCACCAGGCTTTCATTTTGCCGGGCACGCAGCCAAACAAATTTTTCACCCCCAGTGTCAGCGTCAGCTGCACGTGGGATTTTACTTTGGGCAAGTTGATCACCACATCGGCCTCCATCGCTTCTTTAGAAACTCGGAGGTGGTCGAACTCAGGGTTCTCCGTAGGGTAGCGGTGGCCGTGTAGCTCCACAATGGGCAGGTCGAGGGCTTGGGCCAGGGGCAGCAGACCGTTGGCCTTGGCCACCCCGTAGGCGCTGCCAAAGGCGGGGCTATCGCCCAAGAAGGGTTTGCCGCCAGCGGCCTGCACCTGCTGGGCCACAGCATAAATTAGCTCGGGTCGGGTCGTGCATTCTTTAGCGGGGCGAGAGCCGGTCAGCAGGTTGGGCTTGAGCAGCACGCGATCGCCTGGTTTGACAAAGGCCGCCATGCCGCCTAGGGGCTCTAGCACTTGGGTGAGCGATCGCGCTAGGTCACTCAGGTGGTAAGACTGGGCACGAACAAGGCTGACAGGCACCGCCATGATAGTCTCCAGGGGAAATAGGTCTGTTTGGAGAATAACGCGGATAGGGAGGGATGAGGGAATGAGGGAGATGAGGGGGATGAGCAGTTAACCCAGTCTCTTTGACTCGGATAAGGGGGGGATGAGGGGATGGAACAGACAAGCCCATTGAGAACCTAACAGCTCAACTCTTTTCTCAACCTGCTTTTAAGGCGTAATGACGTGATAAGGACTTTACTATGCTCAACCTGTGGGCGGCTACCAGCGGCACCTGGATCAACGTAGCCACCGTTTTGCTGGGCACGGCTCTGGGGCTAATGCTGCACAGCCGCTTACCCAAATCGATGCAGCAGATTATCACCCAGGCCGTGGGGCTGATGACCGTGGTGATTGGCGTGACGATGGCCGCTAGCCTGTCGGCGATCGACGCTGGCCCGATTGACGGCATTATTCTAGCCCTGCTGGTGCTGGCGGCGGGTGGGCTGCTGGGCGAATGGTGGCAGATCGAGAAGCGCCTGTCGGTGCTCGGCGACTGGATTAAGGCCAGGGTGCGGGGCGGCGGTCGCTTTACCGAGGGGTTTGTGGCCGCTAGCCTGCTGTTTTGCATTGGCCCTATGGCCATTGTGGGCAGCCTCAACAACGGCCTGGTAGGCGACAATACCCTGCTCACCCTAAAGGCGACGATGGACGGGCTGGCCGCGATCGCCCTGACCGGTACCTACGGCATTGGCGTTGGCTTTTCGGCCCTGAGCGTACTGGTGATGCAGGGGGGGCTGTCGCTGCTGGCCAGTGTCTCGGGGACGATCATTCCAGACCCCACCACCAGCCCCCACGTCTTGCTAATCACCGGCACGGGCGGGCTGATGATTTTAGGTCTTGGCCTAAATCTGCTGGAAATTGGTCAGGTGCGGGTGGCCTCATTTTTGCCGGCGCTGCTGCTGAGCCCGCTGGCGATCGCCCTGGCCCAGCGGCTTTGATGGTCTACGGCATGGGGGCGAGGATTGACACCATTGAGCGGCAACCCCAAAACCGTCTGATGCGAAATCTTGCGTGATACCCCATTGTCAGCAGGGCAAATGCCATTTGCCCCTACGGTTTGGCCTCTTGGGAACAGGATCGCCATCAGAATATTGGGATAAGCTGAAATTGTCTGGGTTAAGCGTGTACCCATCGAGCTACAGCATGGCCCCTCAGCTGCTTTCCACCCCCGACCATGTAGACGCTGTGTTTACGGCACCGCCGCTGCTGTCTACCAGAGATTTTTGCTGACGCGGCACCTACGTCGACTGCCGCTGGGAGCCGCCGGGGGAAACCCCCACCGAGGTCGCCACCCCTCTGGCATGCCGTTGTGCTGTTTACCCAGCTGCCCGATACGGCGGTGGCCGAGCGCTCCATCGATGGCCAGTTCAAGCTAGAGCGGGTGCATCCAGGCAACATTTTGGTGCTGCCAGCTGGGGTAGGGCAGCGATCGCGGTGGAACGTGCCCGGCGAGTTTATGAGCCTGGTGTTTGACCCGGCTGCCCTGGGGCAAGCGATCGATGAGGCCGCCGACGGTACCACCGTTGAGCTGGTGCCCCACTTTGCCACCCAAGATTTGCTGGTGCTACAGCTCGGTCTGGCCCTGCGGCAGCTGTTGCAGACGGGTGTTCAAAACTGCCTCTATGCCGAGTCACTCACCACGGCCCTGGCGGTGCATCTGCTGCAAACTTACGCCACCCGCAGGCCCCAGCTTACAACGTACACAGGTGGCCTGTCCCGACCCAAGCTACAGCGGGTGATCGACTACATCCACAACCATTTAGACACCGACCTCAGCCTCGACAGTCTGGCCACCCTGGCGAGAATGAGCGCCCACTATTTCGCTCAGCTGTTTAAACAATCCACTGGGTTTGCGCCGCACCAGTACATCATTCGCTGCCGGGTCGAGCGGGCCAAAGCGCTGCTGGCTCGACCAGAACTGGCGATCGCCGACATTGCCTACCAGACGGGCTTTGCCAACCAGAGCCATCTCAATCGTCACTTTAAGCGCCTGCTAGGCGTTACCCCTGGTCAGTGGCAACAGCGCTGATAAAGAGAAATTGGCGTTGCTGACTTGAGGCATGAATTTGGGTAAGGGCGTAGGCGTAGCTAAGCCAAAGGCTTTAAGGCCGTTCGCCCCTACGAGAGACGTTGCCTTTGTGATTCATACCTGTATCCAGCAACCCCTAAGAATTATCTTTCAACAAAAATGCTATTGAACGGGCAAATGGAGTTCTAAAAACATCACATTACGTCATCGAGCTTATGCCCAGCGGAGCACTGTGGCCGCGATTCCCCCGGGACACGATGTCCAGCCCTGTCGGCCCCAGGAGGAGACCCCGACCCACCCGAGAGACCAAATCTTGCAGCGCATTGTCCAGGTTGGACGGGCGGCTTGGAAGCAAGAGAGCGGCTATCACCGTCGCTCGCTTGCTGAAACCCAATGTTTCGGCTCAAGATCACCTTTGGGGAGCAGGTGCGTTCTCGAACCTTTGGCAATCAGGCAGTTGAGCTCTTCTTGCAGTGTGAGGCGCTTAATCGCATGATTTAACTGGCGAAGCCTGAGAGCTATCCGGTTGAGGCTTAGTTCACGGGCTTTATTGGGAAACTGGTGACGCTTCACCTATTCATGCAACAAAGCCGAAATGAACGTGTGAGTGATGGGATGTGGCACTCCCAGGGATGGTGCTCTGATTGTGCTCTGGCGGCAGATGCGGCCTGGCACCTCTACCGGTCAAACTGAGGGAGAGTTAGGGGCTGATGGTTTCTAGACAGGGGTTTTCGGGCCAGGGAACTTTCCGCTGGGGAAAGTTTAGATGGCCGGCTCACCTCCGGTTGTTGACCGCGGGCTGATGCCCCCTTGGTCTTGGCCTAGCGCCTCCAGAACCACAGAAAGCACAACGATTCTAGCCGAGAAGCCCGCCGTTTCACCTTAGGATGAAGAGGCGACCTGCGCTAGATCACTGAGTCGGCATCGGCCCCGGCGCAGCAGGCTGTTGTCAACGGTTACGAAGAACTATGGATATTAAAAACGGTTTTGTCGCCACGGTGGGCAACACGCCCCTCATTCGTCTCACTAGCGTCAGCGAAGCCACCGGCTGCGACATTTTGGGCAAGGCAGAATTTCTCAACCCTGGCGGGTCGGTCAAAGACCGCGCTGCCCTCTACATCATCAAAGACGCCGAAGAAAAGGGTCTGCTCAAGCCCGGCGGCACCGTGGTCGAAGGCACTGCGGGGAACACCGGCATTGGCCTGGCCCACATCTGCAACGCCAAGGGCTATCGCTGCTTGATCGTCATTCCCGACACCCAATCCCAAGAAAAAATCGATCTGCTGCGCACTCTGGGGGCTGAGGTTCGCACCGTGCCCGCCGTTCCCTACCGCGACCCCAATAACTACGTGAGGCTATCGGGTCGCCTGGCGGCAGAACTCGACAACGCCATCTGGGCCAACCAGTTCGACAACCTGGCCAACCGCCTAGCCCACTACGAAACCACCGGCCCCGAGATCTGGGCGCAGACCGAGGGCACCATTGACGGCTGGGTGACGGCCACGGGCACCGGCGGCACCTACGCCGGCACAGCTCTGTTTCTCAAAGAAAAAAATCCTCAGATTCGCTGCGTGGTGGCCGACCCCATGGGCAGCGGCCTCTACAGCTACGTCAAAACCGGCGAGGTCAATACCCAGGGCAGCTCGATTACCGAAGGCATTGGCAACAGCCGCATCACCGCCAATATGGAAGGCGTGCCCATGGACGATGCCATTCAGATCGAAGACCCTGAAGCGCTGCGCACTCTCTATCAACTGCTTTACCAAGAGGGGCTATTTATGGGCGGCTCGGTGGGCATTAACGTGGCGGCGGCGGTGAAGCTGGCGCAGCAGCTCGGCCCCGGCCACACCATTGTCACGGTGCTGTGCGATGGCGGTTCGCGCTACCAGTCGCGCATCTACAGCCGTCCCTGGCTCGAAGAAAAGGGGCTGTGGTCTGAGGAACTGGCCCCGGCCATCTCTGGCACAGTGGGTGGCGCGACGGGTGGTGCGACGGGTGGTGCGACGGGTGACGCGACAGCGGCAACCGTCGCCTAGTATCGACGGTTGCCGCTGTCGCCAACCGTCTACCAAACGCAGATGGTTGCAAAGCAGATCGACTACACTAGGACAGACTTAAAGGGAAACTACCAGGGGCGATCGCGCCCTTCGGGCTACCCGAGTTAACCCTGCTCTGTAATTTTCGGGGACACACCTGTGACCGATCAGTCTGACAAATCTTCGCTACCGCCCGAGTCAGCTCTAGAGCCAGGTCCGGTGCGAAAAAAGCAGGTGTCTCAGCCTAACCCCTGGGTGGAGGGCCTGCAAACCATCGGGCTGAGCGTGGTGTTGGCGTTGGGCATTCGACACTTTGTGGCAGAGGCGCGCTACATCCCCTCTGGCTCGATGGAGCCAACGCTGCAAATCAACGATCGCCTGGTGATCGAAAAGATCAGCTATCACCTCAACCCCCCTGAGCATGGGGATATTGTGGTGTTTTGGCCCCCCGACAGCCTGACCGCCCCAGGGCAGCGACGCGACGCCTTTATCAAGCGCATCATTGGCCTACCGGGCGACGTGGTTGAGGTTCGCGACGGCGAGGTCATTCGCAATGGCGAGGTGCTGAGCGAAGGCTACATCAAAGGCCCACCCGACTACCAGTGGGGACCAGAGGAAGTTCCCGAAGCCTCATACCTGGTGCTGGGCGACAACCGCAACAGCAGCTACGACAGCCACGCTTGGGGTTTTGTACCCCAGGAAAATATCATTGGCAAAGCCGTAGTGCGGTTTTGGCCACCGGGGCGGCTCGGCCTGCTGGATGACTGATCTCGGTCTCAGGGCGGAGACGGCAACACCAGTCAGGTAGCAGCGGCAGCGGCAGATGCTTAAAACTTCTAGGGTTTATCCTGGGAACTTTATTTAGAAGATTTAGGATGCAGGTGGCAGCTTGCTTGCGCAGGTCAGCTTTTTGCTGACGCTGCTATGCTGGTAATTCGTCGGCTTCTACCCTCAGACTTAGTTTTGACGGAAGATGGGCCGACGGTTGCCGTTGTTAATTCAGCCTCTTAGCAGGCAAGTGTTCCCGTTGACTGTATGACTTTTACCTCTGCCGACCAATCGCCCTTTGCCATTACTACGCCGCTCTACTACGTCAATGGCTTACCCCACATCGGCAGCGCCTACACCACCATTGCCGCCGACGTAGTGGCCCGGTTTTATCGCCTCATGGGGCACCCGGTGCTGATGATTACGGGCACTGATGAGCATGGCCAAAAAATTCAGCGCACCGCCGAAGAGCGCGGTGTATCGCCCCAGGCCCACTGCGACGAGTTTGTGGCCGGGTTTGAGCGGCTGTGGCAGCTGCTAAATATCAACTGCGATCGCTTCATTCGCACCACCTCCTCCCGCCACAACACCATCGTCAACGAATTTTTTCAGCGGGTGTGGGAGCAGGGAGATATCTACCAGGGTCAGCAGCGGGGCTGGTACTGCGTGTCCTGCGAAGAATTTAAAGAAGAGCGCGACCTGCTGGCCAACCAGCACTGCCCCATCCATACCAACAAGCCGGTGGAGTGGCGCGACGAGTCTAACTACTTTTTCAAGCTGTCGAAGTACCAAGACCAGCTAGAGCAGTTTTACGCAGAGCACCCCGACTTCATTCAGCCCGAAGCTCGTCGCAACGAGGTGCTGAGCTTTGTCAAACGGGGGCTACAAGACTTTTCGATCTCGCGCATCAACCTCGACTGGGGTTTTCCGGTACCCACCGACCCAGGCCATACCCTCTACGTCTGGTTTGATGCGCTGCTGGGCTACATTACCGCCCTGCAAGACTCCAGTGAAGCGCCCTCCCTCGAAAAAGCCACTGCCCACTGGTGGCCCATCAATACCCATTTAATTGGCAAAGATATTTTGCGCTTTCACGCCGTATACTGGCCCGCCATGCTGATGTCGGCGGGGCTGCCCCTGCCCCAGCGGGTGTACGGCCACGGGTTTTTGACCAAGGACGGCCAAAAAATGGGCAAGAGCCAGGGCAACACCCTAGACCCGGTGGCCCTGGTTGAGAAGTACGGGTCCGACGCCGTGCGCTACTACTTTTTGCGCGAAATTGAGTTTGGCAAAGACGGCGACTTCAACGAAACCCGCTTTATCAACGTGCTCAACGCCGATTTGGCCAACGATTTGGGCAACCTGCTCAACCGCACCCTCAAAATGGCGGCGCGCTACTGCGACGGCAGGGTGCCAGAGGTCGATGCCCAGGCGATCGCCGCTGACCACTCCCTGCGGGCGATCGGCACGGCCCTGACCGACACCGTAGCCCAGGCCTACAGTCGGTTGGCCTTTAGCCAGGCCTGCACCGCCACCCTGGCTTTGGTCCAGGCCAGCAACAAGTTTTTGGATGAGCAAGCCCCCTGGAGCCTCTATAAGCAGGGGAAACAGGCCGAAACCGAACTCGTTTTGTACGCGGTTCTGGAGTCGGTGCGCCAGGCGGCCTACCTGCTGTCGCCGGTTATCCCCGACCTCAGTAACCAGATCTACACCCAGCTTGGCTTTGCCGTTGACTTTAACGACAAAGCCCTGGGGCAATCGCTCAGCTACACCGACCATGCCGCCTGGGGCTACCTGCCCCCCGGCCAGCCCATGGGAGAAGCCGCCCCCGTATTTCAGCGGCTAGAGCTACCTGAGCCCGTGGCCACCTAGGCCCCCAAGCGCTCCGCTTACCGTTTCACAACCCATTTAATAAACCAAACCATACAAAAATCATGTTAGACACCCATCAAAACCATTCTTTGCTCAGTGACGACGCCGTCTTTACGCCCGAGCAGGTGCTCGATAACCGAGGCAGGGTGGCCATTTTTATCGACGGTTCTAACCTGTTTTACGCGGCGCTACAGCTGGGCATCGAAATCGACTACACCAAGCTGCTGTGCAAGCTGACGGCCGGGTCGCGGCTGTTTCGGTCATTCTTTTACACCGGGGTAGACCGCACCAACGAAAAGCAGCAGGGCTTTTTGCTGTGGATGCGGCGCAACGGCTACCGGGTGATTGCCAAAGACCTGGTGCAGCTGCCCGATGGCTCTAAAAAAGCCAACCTGGACGTCGAGATCGCCGTTGACCTGGTGGCTCTGGTCGACTACTACGACACCGCCGTGCTGGTCAGCGGCGATGGCGACCTGGCCTACGCCGCCGATGCCGCCAGCTATCGGGGAGCGCGGGTAGAGGTGGTCAGCCTGCGATCGATGACCAGCGATAGCTTGATCAACGTGGCCGATCGCTACATTGACCTGGAAGGGGTGAAAGACGACATCAGGAAGCTGCCCCGCAACTCGGCTGGTCACAGCTACACCTACCGACCGCTGTCCAATCTAGCCCCTACCGAAGAGCCTCCGGCAGACGGCTTAGCAGTTGGCGATTAGCGTCTAGGACAGCAGCATGGCACGGTGGCAACGATTAGTGGGGGGAGGGGCAGCGATCGCAGCTTTGGCGATCGGGGTCTATACCCTAGTGGCCCCAGGGCCAGGCCCCAACCCTGGGGCCGGTGACTCCACGGCTGACCCCGAGCCCGGCCTGACCCTGCGCGATGTCACCCTAGAGCAGCCCAACGACCAGGGGCAGCTGCTGTGGCGGGTGAAGGGCAAAGAAGTCACCTACAGCGCCGACCAGCAGGTGGCCTTTATCACTCGCCCCGACGGCGACCTCTTTCAAGACGGAGAGGTGATCTACAAAGTTACTGCCGAGACTGGCGAAGTGCGGGAAAACGGCAGCGTCATTTTGCTGCGGGGCAATATCGTCGCCACCGGCGTTAAAAATGGCTCCATTTTGCGGGGCAACGAAATGGAGTGGCGACCCCAGGACGACGTGCTGATTATGCGCGACCAAATTACCGGCACTCACCCCCAGCTGCGGGCGGCCGCCGACGAAGCGCGGGTGTTTAACCGCGAAAACCGCATGGAGCTAAAGGGCAACGTGGTGGCCAACACCGTGGTGGCCGACCCCCAGACCGAACCCTGGCTCAAGCTTCAGGCCGAGGAACTGGCCTGGTTTTGGGAAGACGAGCGCATCGACAGCGCCCAGCCCCTACGGGTGGAGCAGTTTAAGCAAAACACTATTACCGACGTGGTTACCGGCCAGCGCGGCTCTGTAAACCTGGCCGAACGGCTGGTCGCCCTGCGGGGACAGGTGGCCATGCAAATGCTAGAGCTACCGCTCAACATGACCAGCGAAGCCATGGATTGGCAGGTGGCTGAGGAGCAGGTGGCCGTCAACCAGCCCCTCACCCTGGTACATCCCGAAAACAGAATCAGAGTTACCGCCCGCCAGGGGCAGATGGATCTGGCCCAGCAGCAGATTGTACTCACCCAGGATGTGGTGGCGATCGGCGAAACCAACCAGACTCGCATGACCAGCGATCGCCTCAACTGGAACGTCGAAACCCAAACCGTAGTGGCCGAAGGGCGGGTTAACTACCGGCAGGTCAACCCCAGCGTCAACCTCAGTGGCGCCCGCGCCGTGGGCCGCCTTGACGACCAAACGGTGGTGGTCGACGGCGGCCGCGTCGTCACCGAAATAGTGCCCAACTGAAAGTGCCCAACTGAGCCAGTGCCGATTGGGACGTGCTCAGCCCCACCCCAGTGGTCTATTCTGAAAAACTTGCCCTAAATCGTGTTAGAAATCCCATGGCCCTAAGCTGCCAGCTGCTTTTGCAGACCCACCCCACCGCCTGGACTAAAGCCACCACCCACCCCTTCTTGACCGGCTGCCACAGCGGCACTCTGCAGCCCGCTCAGTTCAACACCTGGCTGGTGCAGGATTTTTTGTTTGTCAAAGACTTTACCCGCCTGGTGGGCCGCCTGCTGGGGGCCGCTCCCGACGACCACATCGACGTGCTGCTGGCGGGTTTGGGTGCCCTCAAAGACGAGCTGCTCTGGTTTGAGTCTAAGGCGGCGGAGCGCGGCCTCGACTTAGCGACCCCGCCCCAGCCCACCTGCCAGCGCTACTGCGAATTTATGGCCAGCCTGGCCATTGCCCCCTACCCAGTGCAAGCCACCGCCCTGTGGGCCATTGAATACGCCTACAACCAGGGCTGGCAGCTACCCGGCCCCATGCCCGAGCCCTACACCGAGTTTGCCGATCGCTGGGGCAACCCCGACTTTACCGACTATGTGCGTCTGCTGGCCGCCCAGGCCGATCAGGCCTTGACCACCGCCAGCCC
>DASQNN010000173.1:0-2995 GCA_035644955.1 Nodosilinea sp.
TGACCTTGCCGTAGCCAAACCACTGGGAGTGGCCGTTGGCATCGTAGGTGCCGTACTGTAGACCGAGCTGGGGGTCGGGGTTGCGATCGACGATTTTGTCGGCAGTGGCCTGGAGAATTTCGCGCACCTGCCGGGCCGTTAGATTGGGGTTGACCGACAGCATGAGCCCCGCCACCCCGGCCACCACCGGGCAGGAGCTGGAGGTGCCGCCAAAGGCATTGGTGTAGTCGTCGGCGCTATAGCCCGCTCCCTGGGTGCGATCGCTCGTTACCATACCCCGCCCCGGCTGGTACTGGCGCAGGGGCGGCCCGGTGGGCACTGTACCCACCTGGGGCAGAGCCATGCTGGGGGGAGCGTTGTTGCTAGGCCCAGCCACGGTGATGTGCTCACCCCAGTTGCTGTAGGCGGCCTTGGTGCCCAGGCTGGTCGAGGCCGATACCGCAATGACATCGGGGTGAATGGCAAACCCACTCATCCAGCGCGTGGGGCCACTGAGCACGTTTTGAGGCCACTGGGTTTCGTTAACGGTGCCGCTGACGGGGCGGTTGGCGTTGCCCGCCGAGAACACAATCACGCAGCCCTTGCCGTTGCGTCCGGCGGTGGCGGCCCGAGTCAGCGCATTGGTCTGCCGCAGGGTCAGGGGAAAGTAGTTGGCAGCGGGCGACCAGCTACAGACAATCACTGCGGCCCCTCGCCTCACCGCTTCGTCAAACAGCTGCTCGATCGCCCCATCGTCAATAAAGCCAGTGGTGCGAATGGGCAGAAAAGCGCAGCCGGGGGCGACCCCCACAATACCAATCGTGTTTTCTTCGCCAATGGCCAGGCCGGCCACCGCCGTACCGTGGTTTTCGTGCTGCTTCAGGGGCAGGGGCACCGCGTCTTTGTCCTGTAGGTCCAGGGGGGCCACCAGCTTGCCTAGCCCTTGCAGATCGGGGTGGTTGAGGTCAAAGCCGTCATCACTGACGGCAATGACGACCGATCGCGCCCCCCGCGTGATATCCCAGGCGGCTTCGGCAAAGATGTGCGACCCTGCCGCCAGATCGGCCCCGCCGCTGTGGGACAGGTGCCACTGTTGGGGGTAGCGATCGTCCGTGGGGCGGTAGAGGCCGCCGGTTTCTATCGCCAGGTTGGGCTCCGCTGCCAGCACGGCGTTGAGGGCCATCAGCCGGTTGGCGATCTTAATCGGGTTTTCGGTAGCGGCGGGGGTCGCCCGCACCACAAAGGTATTGGGAATCCCCGCCAGGGGTTTTTCTATGGCCAGACCCAGGCTTGTCAGGGTTGCCTCAATGGTGGGGGCGGCGGTGTCAGGGGCAAACTGCACCGTCAGCTGCTCGGTGAGGTAGACCCAGGTTTTGGGACTGGCCACCAGGCGGTATACGTGGCTGGCAAACAGCACCACTGATTCCTGGCGCGCCGTGGCCAGAGTTGATTCGAGGTCGGGGGCGGCCACCTGCCACTCCACCAGCTGGCCCCCGGCTACGGCCCGCAGGGCGATGGGGTTGAGGCGCTGCTGCAGGGCGTTGAGGGCGGTTGGCGTGGTGAGTCGAGTGGTAAAGCGATCGGCCACTTTTTCGAGCAGTAGCTCTTCGCCGCCGCGCTGCAAAATCTCGCCTCGAAAATCGCTGCGGGGGCCGCTGCTAGGCAAACCAGGATCGGCGGGAGATGCGGTCATCGGGTATTTAAGCGATTGAGGCGCGATTGAGGCGATGGCGGGAACTTTTGCCCACCCAAACAGTCAGTGACAAGGCTATGGCGCTAATCTGTATCCTGGGGCCGCTAGCCCCCTAGGCCAAAAAACGGTATGGCGCCATACCGAGATGATAAGATACCCCAGTGTTTTTCAGTCCAGTTGTCCCTCACCTCCTGAGTATTCATGGTCCTTTCCCCTCGTTTTTTGCGTTACACCCTAGGCGGTTGGGCCGCCGCTGCGCTGTCTGTAGCCCTAGTTGGGGGAGTATCTGGGGCCGCCTTTGCCCAAGTCAACGGCGCTGACCCGGTTCGGCCGCTCAACCAGGCCACTAGCTCCTTGAGTATCGCTTCAGGGCAGCAGCTCATGGCCGAGGCCAGCACTGCGATCGCCGACCAAAACTACGTTCTCGCCGAAGAAAAGCTGAGGCAGGCGCGGGACGGTTTCAACCAAATTTCGACCTACTACCAAGAGCTGGCCCAAATGTTTGTGGGCGTTGACACTCAAATCAACCGCAGCAACCGCGAAAAAGCGTTAGAAACCGCTCAGCTGCGCGATCAGGCTACCTACCAACTGGCCCTGGTTTACCGCTCCCAAAATCAGCCCAACCAGGCCGTGCCCCTGCTGATGGAAATTTTGCGCAGCCAGCAGCCCACCCGCGATCTGGGCCAGCGCGCCTACCAGCAGCTGTTTGAACTGGGCTTTGTCGACGCCCCCTACACCGGCCGGGCAGCCACTACCCCTGCTGAACCCGCCACGCCGGCTGAGTAAGCGATCGGAGGTGCAGTTTGGGTCAGCCATCGCCAAATTCAATGCCCCGGCGCTAGCAACAGGCGATTGCTACTGTCAATATGGTTTTAGGGGATTTGAGTACCCCAGCTACCCATCCCACGAAGGAAACCGTGTCATGATTACTCCCGATCAGGTTAGCACCATGATCAAGGCTGGCCTTCCCGACGCCAGCGTGCAGGTGCAAGATTTAACCGGCGGCGGCGACCACTACCAGGTCGTGGTGGTGTCGTCCCAGTTTGAAGGGTGTAGCCTGGTGCAGCAGCACCAGCTGGTCTACAAGGCGGTGCGCGAGGCTATGTCCTCCGAAGCTATCCATGCGCTAGCCTTGAAGACATATACTCCCGAGGACTGGGCCGCTCAAAGCGCCTAGCCTGGGCATTGCATTGCTCCAACCGTTTCTCTGTTCTGCAAAGGTATCGACGCTATGGATTCGGCAACTAAAGAAAGACTGGACCAGCTGGTTCAAAACAACACCATCATGGTGTTTATGAAGGGCAACAAGCTCATGCCCCAGTG
>DASQNN010000174.1:0-1809 GCA_035644955.1 Nodosilinea sp.
AGGGCAAAGCCCTCGCGGTAGCGATCGTCGTAGTAGCGGGAGGCACCACGCCAGCCCAGCATCGGGTTTTCTTCGTCGGGTTCAAAGGTGCTGCCACCCAGCAGGTGGGCATACTCGTTGCTCTTAAAGTCTGACAGGCGCACCACAACGGGTTTGGGATAAAAGGCGGCAGCCAGGGTACCGACGCCCTGGGCCAGCTTGTCGACAAAATAGTCGGGCTTGTGGTCATAAAGGGCGGTAAGCTGCTGAATCTCACGCTTTTCGGAACCATTGGCGAGGCTGTCAAAGTTAAGCAGGGCCAGCGGGTGTACCTTGATATGGTTGGCGATGATAAACTCCAGCCGGGCCAGACCAACGCCGTCATTGGGCAGCGCCGCCAGGGTAAAGGCCAGTTCGGGGTTGCCCACGTTCATCATGATCTTGGTGCGGGTTTCGGGCAGGCTGTCGAGCTTGGTGGTTTCGACCCTAAAGGGCAGCTCGCCTCGGTAAATCAAGCCTTCTTCGCCCTCGGCGCAGGAGACGGTGACGGGTTCACCCATGGTGAGCAGCTGGGTGGCATTGTCGCAACCAACGATCGCCGGAATGCCCAGCTCCCGCGCGATAATCGCCGCGTGGCAGGTACGCCCACCCTGGTCGGTGACGATCGCACTGGCCTGCTTCATAATCGGCTCCCAGTCGGGGTCGGTGCGGGCGGTAACCAGCACCTCACCGGGGCGAAACTGAGTGATCTGGGAGATCTCTAAAATCACGCAGGCCTCGCCCTGGCCAATTAGGTCGCCTACGGCGCGCCCTCGGGCTACCGGCTCTACCCCCTCGGGCACGTCGAGAATGTACGATCGCAGCTCGTTCTGCGACTTCTGCGACTGCACCGTTTCGGGCCGGGCCTGGACGATAAACAGCTCCCCGGTGTGGCCGTCCTTGGCCCACTCGATATCCATGGGGCTGTTGACGCCGCGCAGCTGGGTGTAGTGCTCTTCGATGGTGCAGGCCCAGTGGGCTAGCTGGAGAATGTCCTCTTCTTCGATGGCGAAGCGGCCTTGGTCGGCCAGGGGCACGGGCTCATTTTTGGTCAGCTCGGTGCCGGAGGTGTTGTAGACCATGCGCAGGGCCTTGGTACCCAGGCGCTTGCTGAGAATGGGCTTGTGGCCCGACTTGAGGGTGGGTTTAAACACCACGTACTCGTCAGGGTTGACGGTGCCCTGCACCACATTTTCGCCCAGGCCGTAGGCGGCGGTGATCAGCACCGCGTCTTGAAAGCCGGTCTCGGTGTCAATGGAGAACATCACCCCAGAGGTGGCGAGGTCAGAGCGCACCATGCGCTGAATGCACACCGACAGCGCCACATCGAAGTGGTCGAAGTCTTTGGTAGTGCGGTAGGAAATGGCGCGATCGGTAAACAGCGAGGCGTAGCACTTTTTGCAGGCGATCAGCACCGCCTGGTCGCCGTAGACATTGAGGTAGGTTTCCTGCTGGCCGGCAAAGCTGGCGTCGGGCAGGTCTTCAGCGGTGGCGCTAGAGCGCACGGCCACGTCTACCTCGGTATAGGCGTGGTCTTGCAGACACGACTCATCGCCCAAGCAAAGGCCTTGCCCCGCCTGTTCGCACATGTGGTGGTAGGCGCTGAGAATCGCGGCCTTGAGATCGTTGGGAAACGTGGCGTTTAGAATCAGCGATCGCGCCTTTCTGCCCCGTCGCCGCAGCTCAGTCACATCGTTGACGTCGAAACCCCCCAGCACCTGCCGCAACTGGGCATCGAGCCCGGTTTTCTCAATAAAGTGGCGGTAGGCGTAGGAGGTGGTGGCAAACCCC
>DASQNN010000175.1:0-3631 GCA_035644955.1 Nodosilinea sp.
GAGGCTGCAACCGAAGTTCTGGGGTTAGAAATTCGCAGTTTGGGATCGCGAACCTGCGATCGAGAAGATCTCGCCAAGGGGCTAGAGCCTGACCAGTGCTACTACATTCAGCATGAGGCTCAGGTGCGGGGGGTGGCCCAAATAGATCTAGCCCATTACCCACCTCCAGACCTGGCCGTAGAAATTGATATCACCAGCAGTTCGCTCAATCGCCTGGCAATTTACTCAGCGCTACGGGTGCCAGAACTTTGGCGGTTTGACGGCGATCGCCTGACCATCTACACGTTGCAAGGAGCAGACTACACTACAAGCCCCCATAGTTTGGCCCTGCCAGCGGTGACATCGGCTGACATCGAGCGGTACCTGCAACTACAACCTACGACGGGTGAAAATAGCTTAGTCAGGCAGTTTCGTCAGTGGTTAGCCCAGCAAATTGGCCAGGTCTAGTCTTCTTTGGTCAATGCGTCTGGTTTGTGGGCGGCCTGGCTGCCGGTTTTGTCGCTCTCCACCAGGTACTGAGGCTCGTCTTTAGAGGCCGCTACCGTATGGCCTTTGATTTCGGTTCGAGCGGTCAGCTTTTTGACTACCTTACCGGTGGTTTTGCCCTGGGCCGTGTTCCAGGAGACTTGGTCGCCTTGATTGAATGTCTGTGTCATTGCGATCGCTTGTTTTTAACTGGTCCTGTTTGGTTGCCCTCAAGCTGGTTGCGGGGGCGCAGCATACCGCGCCCCCGCAAAAGCCACCTTTGAATGGCGGTGACTGAATACAAATTAGGTTGAGTATTGCCCTATTAGCGCACTATTTTTAGTGCCCTAAAGAATCTCACCCGAAACGGCATCTTCCTTCAGCTCTTTCTTAAACAGCCTTAGCAGCGAGGGGGTAGCAAAGAAGCCAAAATAGATACCCAGCGCACCCGTCACACCATGAAGCAGCACGTCAGCACCGTAGATGGGGAAGAGCCCAAAAAAGGTGTTGGCAACTGGGATTAAACCCAGAACAGTAAGGGTTGTGTAGTAGATACCTAGCTGGCCAGAAAACAGCCGCGAACTATCGAGCGCGATCGAGGCAACAATACCCAGGACCCCTGTGACAATGTGAATAATATTATGAGGGGTATTGACGGGAAACAGACCCATCAAATAGCCAAACCCAGAAACAACACCCAGCTTTTCCATCGAAGGAGGCATGGAATTAGTCTGAGAAACCAAGGCCGGAATAAAGCCCATTAGGCCCATAGCGAGGTAGGCCACGCCAATGATTAACGCGAATTTTTGTGCAGCTTTCATGGCAACTCTAAAATAAACATCAGATGGTTAAGCCGGGGTACCTGTGACAATTTCATAAAAGCCCTTAGCCAACGGCCAAGTGACATGACCCCAGTAATTAACTTAGACTCTAACCAGTTTTAAAAACTTCAGCCTCTTTAGAGAGAAGTAGTTATGTCTAAGTCATTCGGTAGAAAAAGTACTCTGCAATCGCTCTTGGTCAAGGTTTTCTTACACCCTTTGAAAGCTGTTTCTCAAGGTGCTCTTTCTCAAAGCGACCTCCCTTAAAACATTGCTTAAACCGGTGGAAGATTTAATGGACGATTTAATCGATTACTCTATGGGTAGCGTAGCTCCGCCAAGAGACTCGTAGCGGAGCACCACACACTCTTTACAAGGCCTCAAGCCAAGGCGGTTGAGAATGCCGGTTTGCTATTGGCATTAGTCATCGGTGGGCAACTCACCATTATCACTACCAGGAGTGAGAGTTTGAGCATTTTGAGGATAAATTCCAGCCATGTTTTTGACGGCATCAGCGGATTCCTCAGCAATGCGCTTTAGCTTTTCAACGGGCTGACCTTCCAAAGCCTCATTTTCAGCGTCCCACTGATTCATGGTGCGGGGCCGACCGACTTCTCCTGCCGGTGGCAGTTGGCCGTTGTAGGCCTTTTCAGCATAATTTTGCTTAGTTTCAACCCCACTAGCCGCCAAAAGCACAATTACCGCAGAGCAGGCGACCGCAAACTGCTTCCAGTGGATGCGGTGCAATACTTCCTTTAAAAATCCAAAAATTGCTTTCATCATAAATCACCAACAAACGATAGGAATCCCAAGTCAGTGGGCACTTGTCCCACTAAACCCACTAATGGACAAGTTAGGTATACCCTGGACCAGGCTCATCGCTCAAAGGGCATATCTTCGCAATCTCGCAGTCGCCAAACTCCTTTTCAAGGCTGATTTCCTCTTTTGGAGAGAGGTCACTACTCCCCCATAGGTAAGCCCAAAACCTCAAGCATGACAGGGGGGCAGCGCCAGGATTTGAATCTAAGGTAGGAATGGAAACCTATGACCGCACTATGCCTAAATCACATGCTCCTCTAGTCAATACCGTTGACCCTAACCAGCTTGAGTCATTGATCAGCCGCTTAATTGAGGCACCTACTCACAGCCAGGAATGGGCGCAAGCAATGGCAGACTTTTTGGCCGGGCTGGGCCAGCTGCTACGGTGCGATCGCGTATTTTTGTACGTTCGCAATCCCAATGCTGCGATGGGGCGGGTGCCCTTTTGCTGGAGAGCGCAATCATCTGTGCCCACCATCTACGACCCCAAGTGGAAGCCAGAACCCCCCTCTTTGGCTGACGAAGACCCTATGTTTGCGGCTGCCCTCAACGCTCAGCCCAGCATTTTTGTAGACGATGTCGAACGCGCTGGGCCTGAGATTTTAAACCGAGAGTTTGAGCGCAAAACCTTTGGCCATAGGGCCTTAGTTCACGCTCATCTGTGCTCAGAGCAAACGCTGTGGGGCGTTTTACAACCCTGCATCTTTGACACACCTCGGGCCTGGAGCCAAAGCGATCGCCATCTGATTGACCAAGCCGTTGCCTGGCTCACGCCCTTAACCTTGGAGTATGTGCAAGCCCATTACCCTAACGCCAAGTCCGTCGGCAACAACCCCTAAGGAGCAGGCGCGGTTTGTCCTATAGCCCCAGGTTGGGGCTAGCAGCCCGCATCGCCAACTACGGAAACGCTAGTGGACTGGCCATCGCGATCGACAGACACCGTGCCACCAGAAATTGTCACCACTTCGGTTTCACCGCTACCGGGCGCGCCGGTCACCGGGGCAGCGGGGGGAACGGCCTCGACCTCAACGGTGGCCACCAGCGATCCATCCTTACTGACGAAGGTTTGCAAGGGGTAGTTTTCTACCGCAAATGGCTCGCCCTGGTAGTCGGTGCGGTTGAAAATAATGATCTCATCGTCGATCTTCATCTCCATGCGCACATCAAAATCGCTGGGACTCTGCTGCACTAGGCCGTTGAAGAGGACGTACTGCCGATCCTGGGGGCTGCGATCGGCCTGGAGTAGGGTCATGCCGCAGCCGCTTCCAGCAATCTCGTTGAAATCAAACTCGTTGATGGTGGGGGCGGTAGCGATCGCGCCATCGTCGGTATTTGCCCCCGTTAGGGCACTGTCGCCCGAGGGGGTTGGCTCTGAGGTACAGGCTACTACCAGCCCCAGAGCGACCAAAGTGCCAATGCACTGACTAAACCTTTTCATCGCATTGCTGATTTGCATCAGAATTGATCAATCTATACCGAGTGACGAGTAAAAGGGCGCAAAGGGTTCTTTCTGTTTAGGCAACTTA
>DASQNN010000176.1:0-7908 GCA_035644955.1 Nodosilinea sp.
TGGGCATCTGCTCCGTAGAGCCGCATTAGATCGTCGCGGTCTTGGGGGCACTCGGCAATGATGCCGTCTGCGGTTTGCACCACCTGCTCCTCAATGGCAAAGCGATCGTCGGGAAAGCCATCGGCCTGGCCCTGGTACTGCCGCCGCACCTTGCCCAGCGCGTGGAAGGTCACCACAAAGGGAACGCCGGTGTGCTGCTTGATCTGGCTGGCCACCCGAGCCGACATCCAAAAATTGGCGTGGATCAAATCGTAGCCCCCCTGCTGCTGCTGCTCGCGGCGCATAAAGGCCACCATAAAGCGGGTGAAATCGGCCATGTAGGGCAGCAGCTTCTCCTTGGGCACCGGCTCCGGTGGCCCCGCCGGCACGTGGATAATCCGCACGCCGTTGTGCCACAGCACCGCCTCCGGCAGCGCCGAGGCGTCGCGGCGGGTAAAAACATCCACCCGGTAGCCCAGAGCCGCCAGCTGCTTGGCGGTTTGACCCACATAGACGTTTTGGCCGCCGCTGTCGGTGCCGCCAAAGGTGCCCAGGGGCGACGCGTGTTCACTGATAATGGCAATCCGTTTGGTCATAGCTGGGGGGAGAGGGGGGAGAGAGGGAGAACAACGAGAAGAGAAAAGAGAAGCAGGCTGGGCCCTAGGTGGGCGGCGTTGACAGGGCCGGAGTGCGACGGTGTTGGGTTAGCTCCAGGGCGGCGGCAAAGGCGGCGTTCCAATCCTCCACAAACCGGTGCAGGTTGAAGCGGGCCTGGGCTGTTTTTTGGGCTCCGTCGCTGAGGCGGTGGGCCAGCTCGGGCTGGTCGATCAGCCGCTGCATCTGCTGCACCATCACCGCCGGATCGGTGTGGATGTAGCCAGACACGTCGTTTTCGACCACGGTGGGTAGTTCGGTGGTGGCGAGGCCGACGATGGGCAACCCCAGCGACATGGCCTCACAGACCGCCAGCCCCAGGCTGGTGTAGCGCACCGGGTGAAAGAAAAACCGATAGCGGGCCATCAGCTCGGGCAGGTCGCGGTGGGAGATGTTGCCCAGCCCGCCCAGGCTTTCAGCGTCGATGCCGACCAGGTCGAGGGGCACCTGCTGGCGCACCTGCTGAAACAGGTCGGCCCCCAGCCGGCGACCGCGCGATCGCAGCCCGTTGACCACCACAATTCCCCTGGGAATCTCGCCCGAGTAGCGCACCTCCGGTGGCACGGTCACCCCGTGCTCTACCACCCGCGTGGGGGTGCGGCCACAGTCCCACATCAGCTGGTTAAAGGCGGTCACATGCACCAGCAAAACCTCGGGATTGTCTACCCCGTGGCGCGTATCGGTGGGGTGCTCGCGGGGTGGATCGTGCTCTAAAAACAGCTGCGGCAGACGCCGTTGCTCGGGGCTCAGAATCTCGTGCTGGTCTTGCCGATAGTTGCGCATCGACTGGAACAGGATGCAGTCAAAATCCTGATGGCGCACCTCGTCTGCCGAAATGTCATAGACATTGCTGCCCCAGTCAAACCCCGGCAGCCGCCCTCCGTAGCCCTCGGGGTGGCCAGGCTTGGTCGGTAGATAAAAGTCGTGGGGGGCCTGGGTGAGGTAGTAGAGGTAACTACCGTGAACGTGCCAGGTGAGGATGCGGAGTCGTTGCATGGGGGAGTGGGGGAGGTGAGGGGGTGGCGGGTGGAGGAGTAGGCGGGTAGGTGAGTGGATGGGTAGGGCGGTAGGGTGGGCACTGCCCACCATTCAGTAGCGGCTTCAAGCCATTACCTGAAGACCTCAAGCCGACTCATATCCCTTAGCAGATCTAGGAGGTGGCGACAGTCGTCGGCCTCGGGCGGGGGCGAGCAGTGGCTGAGGACCTGGCCACCAAATTCGTGGGAGTAGCCGATGCGGATGGGAATACCGGCCAGGTAGCAGAGGTAGCCAAGGGTGTAGGGTGACTGGCCAGGCCGGGTCAAAATCACGGCGACGTCGAACTGCTGCTGGCGCAGCCAGGTGAGGGATTTTTGCCAATCGACGGGGGCATCAGTTTGGGGGAGCATCAGCCAGGCGGCCTGGGCCGGGTCTACCAGGGTTAGGTCGGCCTGGGGAAACATTTGCTGGAGATCGTGCTGGAGATTGGCGAGGGTTGAACTCTGACATTGAGCATGGGTAAACACCAGCACCCGCTTCAGGTCTCGCTGTAGATCTCGCTGGAGGGCGGTGCTAGGCATGGCACACCTCCACTAGGGAACTGGAACGCGGAGGCGATCGCAGCAAATCGAGGGCCTGCATGAGCACGCGTTCTGGCACCGCTTGCGACCCAGTGCCAGGCAGTGCCGGGCTGGTTTGGCGACTGTCGACAATGCGGTGGCGGGTGCGATCGCCTGGGGCCCAGCGCTGCACCTCTGAGTCGCTAAACACCACCACGCTCGGCACCTTGAGCGCAGCCCCCAGGTGAGAAATGCCGGTGTCGTTGCAGATTAGCAAAGCGGCATGGCGGAGCAACACCGCCAGCGACCCCAGGCTGGTGCGGCCCGCCAAATCGACGGGCCGGGGGTTGCCGGGCTGGTTGAGCGCCGCCGCAATGGAACGGGTCAACTCGCCTTCGGCGGCGGTGCCGGTGAGCACAATGCGGTGCCCCTGGCTGGCCAACTGCCGCGCCACCTGACTAAAGCCTGCCGTTGACCAGCGGCGCGACTCCACACTGGCCCCTGGGTGTAGGCAAACGTACTGGCCGGGCACCAGAGAGTGAGCCTCTAGCAGGCGCAACCCAGACTGATACTCCACCTCGGTCAGGGGAAATTCGAGGGCGCGGTCTACCTCGGGCAGGCCCAAAAAGGTCGTCAGCTCCAGCAGCCGGTCGGTCTCTGTTCCCTGCTCTGGGTAGGGCAAAAAGGTGTTGGGGTCGGGGCAGTATTGCCCCGGCAGGTAAAATCCGGCCTGATGCTGACCCCCCAACAGGGTCAAAAACGAGTTGATGTAGCGACCGTTGCCATGCATCTGCAGGATTAAGTCGTAGCGCTGAGCCTGCACCCGATGGCAAAACTCTACGGTAGCCTGGGGCCCCTGCCACCCCTCGGGAATGCCCGGAAACCCAGGAAAAGGCAGCCAGTGGTCGATTAAATGGGCAAATCGCTGCCCAAACCACTCGGTGCCCGGCAGACCCAGCCAGGTAATGGTGGCCGATGGATAGGCCGATCGCAGCGATCGCAGCGCCGGTACGCTACAGAGCAAGTCTCCCAGGCCAGGCAGAGAACGCACCACTAAAATTTGCGCGATCGCAGGTATTGGGAGGCGACAGGCCATAGCCAAATGCCTTAGCTAATAACTACAGAAGTCATCCTAGGCAGATCTAGACACAATCGCATTGGACATTTGACAAACATTCTGTTGTTTTGTCGTGGACTATTTGTGCATTTGCACAGTGGGTTTTTTAAACTATTTTTTAGATTCAAAAGGCCTTTTCAAGAATATATCTTTGGGCGGATGCAATCTCATTCTTTTGATAGGTGACAAAATTAGACACAAATATGAAGCTTAAGGCTTGCCTATTAATCTGGACTTTAATGCTTGTTGCTATACGGTTTTTGAAGGGTCTTTATCTATAAAGTGCTTTAGCCGTGTCTAAGTCCTTTGCTGAAATTGCCGGAGTGGTGGCTGGGCAGCTCTCTTCGCTGCTACAGACAGCGGTTCTGATCAGCGATGCAGACGAGGCCCTGGTGGCCAGTAGAGGCGTTGATAAACTTCCTTCCACAACTGAAAAGGGGGCCATAGCCGAAAAGGGAGATGGTAGCAATGGATCAGAGCCCTACCTGAAGCTACCCTTTCATGTTCACGATCAGGTGGGCACTATTTCTATTGAGCAGTGGACCGATGGAGAAAAGCTGTCTCCAAAGCTGGCCCAAGCTTGTGTTGATTTGTTGATTAGTCAAATTGCCTACCCCAGTTTTCCCAGTCATCAAATCTTTAAAAATCAGGTTATTTCTAATCTTTTGCAGGGCCACATTAAAGATGAAGCCGTAGTCCTACAGCAGGCTACACTGCTCGGCATTGATTTTGGCCCTCCCCGAGCCGTAATTTTAATTGACGCCACAGAGGCCATGCTATCGGCTGGCTATGGCTCAGACACCTCTACCTACGACCAGCAGCGCTGCTCACAAACCATTATTGACAGCACGGTCACCTTTTTTAGCCTGCCCGACGACACCATCTGCGCTGATTTGGGCGGTGGTTACTTTGTCGTGCTAAAAGCCAGCGACACTAAAAACCTCAGCCCCTGGGTGGCCCAGGGCGTTACCCCCGCCGATGAGGTCAGCTCTTCCTGGACGAACCTGGATGCCCTAAAACGCGCGGCCAATGCTCTGCTGGAACGGTTGCGCGAGGTCACCGGCACGGCGGTTTGCATTGGCATTGGCCGTTACCACCCCGGTATTTTGGGTATGCCTCGCTCTTACCAGGATGCTCGGGTGGCGCTGCGGCTCGGTCGCCAGTTTAGCGGCCAAAACCGAGTCTATTGCCTCGATGACCTGGGTATAGCGGCCTTTGCCTGCGTTGCCGATGAGCGTACCAAGGTTGATCTGGCTCTGCATTTGCTCAGCCCCCTCGACAATGAGCCCGACTTGATCAACACGCTGAAGGTCTTTTTTGCGGAGAATTGCGCCCTTTCGTCTACGGCTAAACAACTCTGCATTCACCGCAACACGCTGACCTACCGGCTGGAGAAGATTACGTCGTTGACGGGCCTAGACCCCCGCCGTTTTGACGAAGCGGTACAGATTCGGCTTGCCCTGCTGCTGCAAGAGTTTCAGGCGTGTTGACCCCAGGTAGCCCCAAGTTGACAAATTATAGGTTGGGCTCAGGGCTGGTCGTGGCATGATTTAAGACGGCTATTTTCACCGGAAGGGGTTTAATATTCATGGCTTTGCCCTTTGACGCTGCCCCTACCGAGGCGCGAATCGATCGCTTTTGGCAGCTCTCCGCCAGTTTTGGCATGGAGCGCAATGCGTACCACAACTATCTCAACGAAATTGTTAGCGATCGCTACGCTTTGATCAAAGGGTTGCAGCTGCTGCGCGACGAGCTACAGTTTGCCGGGGCCAGCCCAACGGATATTGGGGCCTGCGGGGCCGACATGAGCTTGCCCAGCGCGGTGACAACCCTGGCCTACACCAACTGCGGCGATCGCATTCACCAGGGCGAAGCGACGAAACGCTACCGCGATGTGGTGGCCTCGCGGTTTGCAACGCTGTCTGAAATTGGCGAACTCAAGCTGGAGGCATTTTTCCCCGCCGGGGGCGGCACCGACAATGGGGCGACGTTGGCCCACGTCACTGTTGCCCACGAGCTGGACGAAAAGCTCAAGCTGCGGGTTTATGAGGGTAACCCGCAGTCGATTTCGTTGGTGGCGATCGATCTTAAAACCCACGTGGGGCGCATTCAAGAAGACGGCAAACAGGTCTACGGCAAAACCCGCGAGTCGCCCTGGCGCGAACCTCGGGCCGCCTGCGGAGCGATCGTCGGCGCGCTCACCCACTACCAGTCGGAGAATTTGATCCACCGCCGCATTCGCAGCGACCTGGGGGAGCGCAATTTTCAGTTTTTGTCGAGCCAGCAGATTTTGACCGATGAAGGGGTCGATATCACGATGGCGGTGGCCTCTGCGATCGTGGCGATTCGCGGCATTCGCAACACGGCGCTGGCCCTGGGCCAGGAAATGGACGAGCGCGGCCTGGGCCACCTCACCGCCAGCACAACGGTAAATCGACCCTCGCGGGATGACCTGGTGATCTACCTGGCCCGCGCTACAGTGTTTAACGGCATGGTGCGGATTCAGAGCCTGGGCACCGAGGCCAAACGCTACAGCGGCAAACTGGTGGGATATGCCGGGGAGAAGCGACTACAGCTGCGCTACGACGATTGGGATAGCGAGAATGTACCGGTTGAGGAAATTCCTTACAAGGTGAAGTTTTCGGAATTGTAGTTTTTTAGGGTTGGCGCCCTGGGCGCTAAGTCAGCACCTTTTGCCTGCGGCCAGGCCCTTAAGCCCTCTAGCCATAGAGATACTTACCTCCCAACAAGTCTCGTCGTGAGACCAGTCTGCCTCTCACAGAGTCCCAAGTTAATCCATTTTAGACTCTTGTTATTTTTTATTGTTGAAGAAAGTTAATGCCTGGTCAATAGGGCAGCAGAATGTGAAGCAGTCGTTTCAGCAGCGCCAAAAGCTTTTGTGACACCCAGTTAGTCTATAGATAAGACCAGGCAATCCCTTTGCCAAACTTGAGCTGGCACTCTTTAGTCTAACTTTGGGATTAATCCTTGTTTAACTGTGCTTCCCAGTGTGAATCGCCATGCAGAAGCAGAACCCCTTTACTTGAAAGCCTTGTCTGTTCAGACTAAGACATTGCCCCAAGATCACCCTAATACCAAAACTGGATGCAACAACCTTAGGAATCTGGTACAGGCTGCTCTAGATGCTGGTCAGGCCGAGCAGCTTTCTAACCACCCAAGCCATCTGTGACTTTAACCATAAGTTGTCCGGGCCTGAAAGCATAAGTTGTCCATAGTGATGCTTAAAGTCCCTATTTCTTCGTTGGGCAAAAATAGGGCTTTAGCCGGCTTTTAACCATAAGTTGTCCAATCGTGCAGTTTTTAAGCATAAGCTGTCCAATCGTGCAGAGGAACTGTAAGTCTCTCACAACAGGCTTTCCAGCACACTGCCCGTCCATTCCCGAGACTTTAGGTTTAGCAACACTCCAGACAGATTTTGAAAACCACAATATCCAGTAGGTTTGGGCTATCTTTCATGGCGGTTTAGTCACTGAGAAATCAAGAGTTTCAGCGCTTGCCCGGAGTAGTGTCCAAACTACTGGTTGAGAATAGATGAAATAACGCAATTGCTTCAACGAGTACTTCAACAATGAGCTGTAATAATAACGTGTGTCTGATCGTGTTAGCTTTGCTTAACGAACCAAACTAGATCGTAGTAATGTAGCTAGTGGACGACGATGTAGACCAGAATCATTATCAGCTGCGCCGGTTGGGTGGTCGATACAGTCGAGCTATGGGCGGCTAAATTTGTTGGTGGCGATCTGCGACAACTGGAAGTATCGCGATGAAATTATCGACACCTATGAGGCTGAGTTGCGAGGGAAGGGGACGAGGTGCGATCGCATTTGCCTTGACCTGTACCAGCCCAGCCTCAAGCGCAGTTTGCGAGAGCACTTGGAGCAACAACCCGAGTTGTCCGCTAGCCCTGCTGCCGTAGTTACTGTTCTGAGAGCTGATGAGCTTCTAGGGCTGCACCTAGACGAAGACAAATCGGCCCTAGAGCGATTTTTCTTTTCATTGCAGTGGACGAGAGAGTCGCTACGGGAGTTTCAGCTGCCGCTGGTGCTGTGGCTTACACCGTGGATTGCGGCACAGTTGGCAGACAAAGCGCCAGACTTTTGGAGTTGGCGAGGAGGCGTGTTTGAGTTTTCGCAGCCGATAGATTGGGCGCTTGCCCCCGAGGGTAGCCAGAATCCAGAGTAGCCCCAGGGTCAAAACCTACATACCGCCAATCCTGCTAATTTGCATCAGCAAATTGATGACCTATTGACCCAAGACCCAGACTCTCCCCCGGTTGCTAGCTTGTACAACAGGTTGGGACAAGCCTACGAACGCCTACTTCGCTATACCGATGCTGAAGTCGCTTACCGCAACACTGCTCAACGCCGAGAGTAACAATTTGGAGCTGATCACCCGAAGTGGCCACCTGCTGAATAGCTGACTGAGTTGTATCGCATTGAGGTGAGCTACAGCGTCAGAAAGCCGCTTAGGCGATCGAATGGTCATCCCGTGATGTTTGGAAAAGTCGAGAAGCCCACAAATAGCGGCAAACAGCGGACTCGTCGGTGGGAAAAGAGCGGTGGTTTCGCAAGACTTTACGCAAGGTCATATTCAGCGACT
>DASQNN010000177.1:0-3109 GCA_035644955.1 Nodosilinea sp.
CTGCCCAGCAAACTAGCTCGGTGGCTAGGCCTGGGGCTAATCTGCTTTGGCATTGTCTTTGCCACAGGGGCCTTTGCCATTGAGCAAGTCGGGGAACTGAGTAAAGCGGAGGTCAGAGCCGCGCTGCGGGAGGTGCCCGCCCCCTATCCTGGCAAAGTGCACCTGCTGCCCGCCACCCTAGAAACCACCCAGTGGGGCTGGTTTGACAACGCCGAAGCACCCGTCATGCACATGGCCTCGGGCGATACAGTCGTGGTCGAAACCATGATGCACTCCCACAATCAGGTCGTGCCGGGCCTCACCATTGAAGAAATTAAAAAACTGAGAACCGACCACCCCGGTCGCGGCCCCCACACCCTCACGGGACCGATCTATATAGACGGGGCCGAACCCGGTGATACCCTCAAGGTCAACATTCTCAAAATCGTCCCCCGGGCCTACGCCACCAACTTCAACGTACCGGGGATGTTTGGCCAGTTTCCCGACCAGTTCCCCGATGGGCAGGTCAAGTACGTCTACCTCGATATGGATCGCAACGTGGCTGAGTTTCTGCCAGGTATCGAGATTCCCCTAGCGCCTTTCCCCGGCACCATCGGCGTCGCCAGAGAAGAACCCGGCCAATACAGCAGCGTTCCCCCAGGTCGCTATGCCGGTAACCTCGATATTCGCGACATGGTCGCAGGCACCACCCTGTACGTTCCCGTCTTTGTGGATGGGGCGCTGCTGTGGACGGGTGACTCCCACGCCGCCCAGGGCAATGGCGAGATCAACCTGACGGCGCTAGAGTCAGCTTTCAAAGAGATTGTGCTGAATGTGGAAGTGATCAAGGGCGAGTCGATCGAATGGCCCCAGATCGAAACCCCTACTCACTGGATTCGCCTAGGGGTCGATCGCGACCTCAACGAAGCACTGGAAATTGCTAAGGCTGAAACCATTGAGTTTCTCTCTAAACAGCGTCAAATTTCGGCTGAGGCCGCAGCGGCTTTGATGCCGACGGTGTCAGACTGCCGCATTTCCCAGGTGGTAGATATCAACAAAGGAGTTCACTGCCTCAATCCTAAAGATATGACGGCGACCAAGACCGTAGGCTATCCAACGGCAGAAACCGATGACTACTACGTGGCCTACACCCAAGGTGACGACCTAAACGCGATTATGGATGCCGCCTCCCTGGAGATGATGGCTGAGCTACAGGAAAAGGCAGGTCTCTCGCGGCTCGATGCCTACGGACTGGCCAGTATCGCCATGGACTGTCGGTTAAATGAGATTGCTACCGATTCTAAAAGCCTCCACTGCGTGATTCCCAAGAGCATCTGGGCCGACAAAGCCTAAGTTAAACGACTCTGGACAAAACCTTGGGTGCGTCACGCTGGCAATGATGCACCCAAACCAATTCCGGCAACTGTAGGTTGGGTGGCGCGCCAGCAAAACCCAACCATGCCAATGGTGACTCCGGTTTAACCCACCCGTCACCTAGCAAATTGTAGGGTGGGCCGTGCCCCCCAGATTTTTTTGGTGCTCTACGGCTAGCCCGCAGCACCTGAGGTATCGATAATTTATTTATGCTACGACGTTTGTTTTCCCTAGTGCTCGGCCTGGTCTTTGGGGCTGGGCTAATTTTCTGCGGGGCCACCGCTGCCGCCGCCGCCCCCTTACTTGAGGTAGTTACCACCACCTCCGATCTCAAGAGTCTGGTCGAAATTGTCGGGGGCGATCGCGTCCATGTCACCAGCATTGCCCCACCGGCCCAAGACCCCCACACCTTTGAACCCCGGCTGGCCAATCTACAGCAGTTAAAGCAGGCCCAGCTGGTCGTCAAAATTGGCCTCGACCACGACCTCTGGATCGACCAACTGCTACGGGAGATTGACAATCCAGACCTACAGCCCAATCGATCCGGCTATGTGGACGCCTCCAAAGGCATTCCTCTGCTTGAAGCGCGGGCTACCACCATCGCCCCAGTGCAGGGCCACACCCACGGGGCGGGCAACCCCCACTACTGGCTTGACCCCCTCAATGCGGTGACCATTTCAGGAGCCATCATGGAGGGGCTCGATCGCGTGGACCCCGACCACGCCGAAACCTACGAAACCAACCGCGCCCAGTTTGTGGCCGATTTGCAGACAAAATTGGCCGAGTGGGAGCAGCAGCTGGCTCCGTTTCAGGGGCAGCCGATGATTGCCTACCACAACAGCTGGCCCTACCTCTCCCGCCGCTTTCGGCTCAACGTAGTCGATTACATCGAGCCGCGTCCCGGCATTCCGGCTAGCCCGGCCCATTTGGGCCAGCTGATGAAGACCATCAAAGCCGAACACGTAGCCCTGATCATCAAAGAACCCTACGAGTCTGAGCGCGTGCCCAACCTGCTACACAGCAAAACCGGTGCCGCCGTCGTAGAACTGATCTCATCGGTAGGGGCTGTGCCTGGGGCTGAGAATTATTTCTCGCTGTTTGATTACAACATCAACGCCCTGGTGCAAGCCTTTCATGCCCAAGGATTGTAGGAGGTAGCTGGGATGGAAGATGCGCTGCAACTGCTAACAATTCCGTTTCTGGTTGCCCTGGTGCTAATTGGTATTCATACCTATCTAGGCATTCATGTGCTGAGCCGAAACGTGGTGTTTGTCGATTTGGCCCTGGCTCAAATTTCGGCTCTGGGGGCCACGGTGGCCTTCATGCTGGGGCACATGCCGCAAACGGCGGCGGCCTACGGCTATTCCCTGGTGTTTACGGTGGCGGGGGCGGCCATTCTCTCTCTCAGCCGCCAGTGGACCGGGCGCGTCTCTCAAGAAACGTTCATTGGGGTGGTGTATGTGGTCTCGGCGGCGGCGGCCTTTTTGCTGATCGATCGCTCCCCCCAGGGCGCCGAGCACATCAAGCAAATTTTGGTGGGCAGCTTACTCACGACAACTGAAACCGATCTGCTCAAGGTGGTGGGTTTGTATGGGGTGGTGGGGGTGTTTCACTGGCTGTTTCGCGATCGCTTTTTGACCATTTCCCTCGACCCCGAGCAAGCTGTAGCGAAAGGGTGGCGACTGTGGTTGTGGGATTTTCTGTTTTACGTTTCCTTTGGGGTGGTGGTGACCAGCTCGGTTGCGATCGCAGGTGT
>DASQNN010000178.1:0-2385 GCA_035644955.1 Nodosilinea sp.
CTTTGGCGACGTGGTCAGCGGCTGCGCCGATCGCGACACCACCTGGATCTCCGACGAACTCAGGCAGGTCTACACCGAACTCTACCGGGCGGGCTGGGCCTACAGCTTTGAAACCTGGCAGGGCAACGAGCTGGCGGGGGGCATCTTGGGTCTGGCGATCGGTGGCGCGTTTATTGGCGAATCGATGTTTTTTCGCATTTCTGAAGGCTCTAAGGTGGCGATGGTAAAGCTGGTCGAGCACTTGCGCCAGCGCCACTTTGCCCTGTTTGATGCCCAGATGATGAACCCTCACCTGGAGCGGTTTGGGGCCTACGTAACGGGCGATCGCGAGTATAAGAGCCTGCTAAAAATTGCCCTAAAGCAAAACTGCCGCTTCCTCTAGCACTTCTGGCTGAGTCTGGGGTGCTCCACAGTTGGGCAAGTCGCCATACCAGCGCTGGGCCAGGCCGTTGAGCTGGTCGAGAATGGCCACCAGTTCGTCCGCGCGTTCCGTCAGGCTGTAGGTGACCTGGGGCGGCACGGTGGGTTCGTAGTGACGGTAAACAATGCCCTCTTGCTCCAGCATCCGCAGGCGCTCGGTGAGCATTTTGGTGGAGATCCCTTCCACTTGGCGACGCAATGCCCCAAACCGCATGGGGCCACTGGTAGACAGCGTCCAGATAATGTACATGGTCCAGGGGCCCGACAGCAGGTTCATCAAAACGCTGACGGGGCAGGGGTTGCGATCGTTGGTTAGTCGTGCCATGGGGTGTGAAGGACAGTTCAGGAGGCCGAAAGCAAGGGCTAGGGGACGGGCAGACCTTAACCCGTTCTTATCCTCGCTCTGTCACCAGAATACTTCCTCCTTTCCCAAATCACTAGTTACTTTGAGGTTCCTACTTTACTTCGGTAAGTAGTTACTTTTAGTATCTAGGCGTAGCTATCGCCGTACCGTCCTATGTCAACCATCGCCATTGTTTACTTTTCTGGGGGTGGGCACACCCACCTTATGGCCGAAGCGATCGCCGCCGGCGCGCGCGCAGCGGGCCACACCGCCGACCTGCTGCGCATCACCGGTGAGCAAATCACCGCTGGTCGCTGGCAAGATGATGCTTTTATGGCCCGCTTGAGCGCGGCCGATGCCATTGTGTTTGGCTCGCCCACCTACATGGGCGGCGTGGCGGCCCAGTTCAAAGCCTTTATCGACGGGGCCAGTTCCGCCTGGTTCGTGCAGCAGTGGAAGGACAAAATTGCCGCCGGGTTTACCCACTCCAGCTCCCCCAGCGGCGACAAGCAGGGCACGCTGCTGTACCTAGCGATCAACGCCGCCCAGCACGGCATGGTGTGGGTGGGGGCCGCCGACATGCCCAGCCAGTACCAGGGCAAAACCGACGGCATCAACCGCCTGGGCTCGTTCTTGGGGATTATGGGCCAGAGCGCTATGACCATGGACGGCAGCCCTGCCGCGCTCGAATCGGGCGATCGCCTTACCGCCGAGCTGTTTGGCCAGCGCATTGCCGTCGCCGTCGAGCGCTGGAGCCGAGTGCCCGTGGCAGCCTAGATGCCGCTGACGTAGTAGTCGCGGGTGCCCTTGGCATTGAGGGCATCGCCTAGGCGCTCCAGGGCATGCACGTAAGCAGCGGTGCGGGGGCGGATATCGAGATCCTGAGCAATCTTCCAGATCCGTTCGGCCTCGGTCACCATCATCGACTTGAGCCGGCTGTTAACATCCTCCACCGTCCAGTAGAGGCCGCTGCGGTTTTGCACCCACTCAAAGTAGCTCACCGTCACCCCACCCGCGTTCACTAAAATATCGGGGAAGACGTAAATACCCTTGGCCGCCAACCGGTCGTCGGCTTCGGAGGTGGTGGGGCCGTTGGCCACCTCAAAGATGTAGCGGGCCTGAATGGCGTCGGCATTTTCGGCGGTGATCTGGTTCTCCAGCGCCGCCGGAATCAAAATATCGACATCCAGCTCTAGCAGTTCTGCGTTGGTGATCGTGGTGTGGTCATTGACGACGCTGCACACGGTGCCCTCGCAGTACACCGCCTTGAGACTGCGGGTCGAGGTCTTAAACTGCTGAATGCTAGGGATATCTAGTCCTGAGGGCGAATGCACCCCCCCCTGGGAATCGCTCACCGCTACCACCTTGTACCCGGCATCGAACAACAGCCGGGCGATCACGCTGCCCGCGTTGCCAAACCCCTGTACCGCCACGGTGGTATTTTGAGGAGCGCGGCCAAACTTGGCCATCATCGCCTGCAAAACATAAAAAGCGCCGGTGCCGGTGGCGGTGTCGCGGCCCTGGCTGCCGCCCATGCTGAGGGGCTTGCCCGTGATTACCGCCGGGCTGAGCTTGCGGCAGATGATGCTGTACTGGTCCATCATCCAGCCCATGATCATGGG
>DASQNN010000179.1:0-22411 GCA_035644955.1 Nodosilinea sp.
GGTGTGCCAACTGCGGGGTCAAAAGCTCTCGGCCTTTAAGGCGCTGTTTCTAGCCACCCTGGGCGGAGCCAAAGCGCTGTGCCTAGAAGATAAACTGGGCAGCTTTGACCCCGGCAAAGAGGCCGACTTTGTGGTGCTCGACCCCCAGGCCACGCCGCTGCTAGCCCTGCGCAACGAGGGAGAGATTCCTCAAACCCTGGAAGCTCTGGCGGATGTGCTGTTTTCGCTGGTGATTTTGGGGGGCGATCGCGCCGTTGCCGCCACCTACATCTTGGGCGTTCTGGCCTACTCGGTTGACAGCTAATAGAGACATGCTTGTGGGATAGCCGTCCCGGTCCATCTCCCCTACCCCTTTCCCTACAGCTCCGAATCCCCCTGCACCCCCTGAATAATCCGCGATAGCTCGCTCTTTTCATCCACCGCAATGCGGGTAGGCGAACCGCTGATGATCCGCTCCAGGTTGCGGAAGGAGTCTTTAATATCTGGTCCGTTGTTGTTGATGGTGTACTCGCGAATGCCCTTGTCGTGCCACGAGCCGCGCATCTTAAACACGTTGATCGCCCGCGACAGCTCACCCCGCACTTCCACGTATTGCAGCATCAAAATCGTGTCGGTAATGGTGGAAATGTGCGACTCGGTAATCGAGTGCAGCCCCATAAACTGCTCGGTGGTGTTGGTGAAGAAACCCGTGATTTCTTCCTGCTTGGCAAACCCCGTCACGCCGATGACAAACTGCCGAAAGGAGTTGTTGCTGACGCCGCGATCGAGGGCTGAGAGCGAGTCGATCGCCACCCGCGACGGCTTGAACTGCGAGATCTCGGTCTTGATAATTTGCAGGTGGTCTTCTAGACCCGCCGACTCGGGGTAGGCGCAGATGATCTTCAGCAGCCCTTGCTCCTCCATCGCCTCAAAATCGACCCCCCAGGAGTAGGCGTTGCGGGAGAGCTGGGCGCGCGACTCTTCGTAGGCAAACAAAATCGCCCGCTCGCCGCTCTTGCAGCCGTCCACCAAGAACTTGCTAACCAGCAGGGTTTTGCCCGTGCCCGTGGCCCCGGTGGCCAAAATAATTGAATCTTTGAAGAAGCCGCCGCCGCACATTTCGTCCAGGGTGGGTACCCCCGACGACACCCGAGCGTTGGACGATCGCTGGGTCAGCTGCATCGCCCCCAGCGGGAAGATATTGACGCCGTCGTTGGTAATGGTGAAGGGGTACTCCCCCTTCATGTGGGTGGTGCCCCGCAGCTTGAGAATCTCCATGGTGCGGCGGCGGCGCTCTCCCTCCAGGGCGTTGCGCACAATCACCACGTTGTCGGAGACAAACTCTTCCACCCCAAAGCGGGCCACCGGGCCGTACTCATCCAGGCGTTCGGTGGTCATCACGGTGGTTACACCCATCAGCTTGAGGCGGGCCACCAGGCGAAAGATCTCGCGCCGCACCACCGAGGCGGCGTCGTACTGCTGAAACACCGCCGTCACCGAGTCAATCGAGACTCGCCGCGCCTTGTACTTGCGAATGGCGTACTGAATGCGCTCGATCAGAGCTGACAGGTCAAAATTGCCCACCACATCCTGTCCTTCGGGGTCGGGCGAGGCATCGAGAATAAACAGCTTGCCGTCGTCTATCAGACGCTGCAAATCCCAGCCAAAGCTGTAGGCATTTTGAATAATGTCTTCGGGCGATTCTTCAAAGGTGACAAACACCCCCGGCTCGTCAAACTGAGTGATGCCGTTGTAGATAAACTGCACCGCAAACAGGGTTTTGCCAGTACCAGAGGTACCGCTCACCAGGGTCGATCGCCCCGCTGGCAGGCCACCGTGACTGATGTCGTCAAAGCCTTCTATGGTCGTGCGAATCTTTTGCACGCCGACGGATTGCACAGAAGACTGCAATTCGGTTTGGTCAAAGTCTGTCATGGGAGGTTGTTACAGATATCAGGCAGAGGGGCTGCCCTTAATAAATTACAAGACATCTTGAGGATAAAGCATACCCCGATGCGGCGACCCCAAAGGATTTTAAGCCCGCTGGGCACCAGCACCCAGCCCCAGTAAACCGGGGGTGCAAAGACCTGCTTGCGGTTCTTGGCCGTTCTCAGGGCTACCCGTAGATATCGTCTTCACGCAGCTCGTCGTAGAGCAGGTCAAGGCCAATCAGCACCCGTTCGCGGTCCGACAGATCGCCAATGATTTTGCGCACCGGGGGCGGCAAAATTTTGGCCAGGGTCGGGGTCGCCAGAATCTTGTCCTCTTCCGCCAGCTGCGGGTTTTTGAGCACGTCGATGACCTTGAGGGCGTAAACCCCCTGAAACTCCTCTTCCAAAATATTGTTGAGGGTTTTAAGGGCGCGAATGGAGTTAGGGGTATTGCCCGCAACGTAGAGCTTGAGGATGTAGGTCTTTTTAACGGAGCTCATGGAACGCTATGGGTTGACAGGGATAGGGATGATTGTATCGAGAAGCACTTGGGACCGATAGCCGATCCCTAGGGTTCACGGGGAATTGACCGCCGGTACATTTCGCACAGGTGGGCGATAATGTCAATTAGGGTGAGGCGGTAGTCGAGCAAAATCTCCTCGCTGCGCCCCTCCAGCTTAAGCTGCTTGGCAAAGCTATCCATCAGCTCCATGTGAATCTCAACGATCTGCGCCACCGAAATGTCGGCCATAAAGGCCTGATCGACAAAGACATCGATCAGCTGGTTGAGGTTGAGCTTGGCGTTGCTGGCAAAGTAGGCCAAAACAATTCTGCGGTAGTCGGCCTTGAGCTGGTCTAAAAAAACGGTGCGGTCTTCCCGGCTCATGTGGCGCAGGAACGCGCTGGGGTTGCGCTTGTAATAGACGCCCAGGTACCCCAGTCGGGCTTTGAGTTTTTCCGTCAGTCGGTGTTGCTGGGCGTTCAAACTGTCGGACAGGGAAGCTGCCTGCTCAGGGGTGGCGGCGGTCGGTGCGACAGGCTGGGGGACAGGCAGACGCAAAAATTCTTGAATGGCGTTTTGAATCACCCGCTCGATTTGGGGCAGGGCCTTGTCTGCGCGGTGTACCACCACGCCGGGGTAGGTTGCAATTCCGGTGATCGGTACAGCATCGGCCTTGATGGTCGGAGGGGTGGCGGCGGTGGCCAGATCGGCCGGGTCGTCTATCAGCACCACCACCGGCAGCATCAGCCCTAGCTGCACGAGGGCAGGGCGCAGGGCCTGCTGCCAAATCTGGTCATTGACCACCAGACAATCGGGCAGGTCAGGGCGGCTCTGGAGCCAGTCGAGGGCGTCACCTCCAACGGCGGTTTGATGCACCATATACTGACTGGGATCCAGATTTAACTCAGGAGCCTGCTTAACCTGATCACCATGGGTCAGGATATAAATCTGAAGGGGAGCAACCAAGGAGCGATAGGAGTGATCAGGACAAGAAAACGCCTTGGCAAAGCCCAGGGCAGCACAGCCAGACCTTCTCTAAGCCGGGAGACACTTGCACCGGCCCAGGAGATATCGGGATATTGTCAATTGTAAAGGGTGGTTGCCAGAATACAGCCAGCCCCTAAACCTGGAATTAAACCCCTAGGGGATTAGCCCATGGCGCTGCCGCCCCTCGATTACTTTTTAAGCCCTGTCCCGGCCTACGGCCTGGTCACTCCCCTGAGCGCGATCGCCCAGGCCCTGGGGCAACCCGGCGGGCTGGGCCGATCCACAGCGGTTAACCCCAGCCATGTGGTGGTGGTCGACGACGAGCACCGCCCCCTGGGCGCGATCGCCCTGGGGCAGCTATGGGCCCTTTCCCACGCTTTGAACGGGCCCATAGGAGAAAAAAACGGAGGGGAGAACGGGGGAGAGAGCGGGGCTGAGCAACGGCTGTTTGGCTGCCAGCCCTGGCTCGAGCCGGTGGTAGAAGTTTACGCAAACCAGATTGGCGATGCCGCTGCCCTAGCCCGCCTGGGAACGTTAACCCAGGGAACGCCTCCCCCCACGCTGGTGGTGGTCGATCACGATGGGCAGTATTTGGGAGTGCTAAACCCAGTGCGAGTGCTGGGCTGGTTGGCCCGCAGCGCCCGCACCGAGGCTGGGGCAGCGAGCCCCACCGGGCTGGGCGAGGCCCAGGCGCTGCCGGCCGCAGGGCAGCGGGCCTGGGTGCTAGAGCTCAGCCATGCCCTCAAAACGCCGATGACAACGCTGCTAGGGCTATCCACTCTGCTGCTCGACAGCCGCATCGGGTCGCTGACGGAGCGCCAGTTTCGCTACGTCAGCCTGATGCAGCAGGCCATTCGCAAGTTGACCAGCCTGGTCAACCTGCTGCTCGACTGGATGCGGCTGGAGGCAGGCCAGATTGGCCTCAGCCAGGAGCGGGTGTATCTCCAGCCCCTGACCGATGAGCTATTGCCCAGTTTCTTTAGCGCCCAGCCTGGGCTCAGGGCTACGGCCACCTGGGCCGAGACATTTGCAGTTTGCCTGGCTACCGCCGAGGGCTGGGTGCAGGCCGACCCCCTGCGCCTGCGCCAGAGCCTTCACTACGGCCTTGGCTATCTGGTCAGCCGGGGGGCCATGCCCGCAGGCCTCATCGTCGAGCCGTGGGGCCCCTGGTTGAGCCTCACCCTCTGGAGCTCAACGGCGATGGTCAACCCCGGGCCGCCTTTGGTGGCGACGATGGCCGCGCTGCGATCGCAGCCCCAACCCGAGTCTCTGGAGGGGCTGGGGCTGACCCTGGCCCGCCGCTTTAGCCAGCTCCAGGGGGGCGAACTGAGCGGTCTCAGCACCCCCGTCTGGGGTAGCCGCATTACCCTGCTGCTGCCCGCCCCCCCCACCTCTGCCAGTGAAGACAAAACCGTGCTGGTGCTGTTGGCCAGCGCCAGTGAGACGGTGATCGAGCAGGTCTACGGCAGCCTGCGGGGCAGCCCCTACCGGCTGGCGGTAGCCCCCTGCTGCCAGACTATGGCGGCGATGCAATCGCGTCTAGCTCCCCCTTGCACCCTGATTCACTGGGAGGCGTTAGCCGACGCCCCGGCCGATGCCGCCGCTCGTTTAGCCCTGGTGCAGCGTTTAGACATGCCTGGGCCGGTACTGCTGAAGTCGGCGCGGAATGAGCCAGCTCCGGGGCCCGATCCTCGGATTGCCCCAGACCTGCCGCTGGAAACCCCTGGGGTAACGGTGCTCAAAACCCTGTTTACCGAAACCCTGGCCCACGGGCTACGGCCCACCCTCGATCAGATCTGCCTAACGACCCCAGCATCGCTGCCGTCGCTGAAAGGAATGACGATGCTGCTGCTGCGTCCACCGGAGGCCCCTGGTGCTCTGCCTTCCCTGGTCCAGGCCTGGTTGCAGCGGTACCACTGTCGTCTCCTCCAGGTCGATGACCTGCCCCAGGCCAACTTGCTCAGCCGGGTTTGGCAGCCCCAGGCGGTTATTTTAGACGGGGCAATGCCGGTATCGATGGCCTACCTCCAGGCGCTGGCCCGCCAGCCCGACTTGGCTCGTCTGCCCCTGGTTACCCTAGGGCTTTCCCCCTACCAGGAGGCGGGCCTGGCGCTGGGCCTGGCGCTGGTACCCTGCCCAGAGGTGCTGACCCAGTCGCCGCCCCAGGCCGTGGTCAGTTTAATGCAGGCGATCGCCCAGGCCAGGCCCGTCGCCGAAAGCTAGGCCAAATAACCTACTTTGACAGATTAAGGCTGACACAAGCCCCTAAAGTATAATTAGGCATCAGCCTTGAGGGTGATTTTGGGCATATTGAGACCACCGCCGTGGGGCACGAATCCGCTATGCCAACGACCTATGCACGATACTGAGTTGCACAATACTGAGTTCCATCGTCCTGACCCCCCAGTTGCCCATCTCCCGGCTTGGCCCACCCCCACCTCTGCTCTGCTGTACTGGCTAACCATGGCGCTCCTCGACCGCCAATCGGGCAGCGGCACCCTGGCGTTGCCCGCCGACCCGGCCACCCCCCAGCATCTGCCCCAGCACCTGATTGACGTGATGCCGGGAATTGTCTTTCAGGCCGATGGCGATGTCAACTGGTCGATGCGCTACCTCAGTGCTGGGTGCTACCCCCTCACCGGCTATCGACCCGCCGAGTTGCTCAGCCCCGACCACCCGGCGTCGTACAACACCATTACCCATGCCGACGATCTGCTCCGGGTGCTGGACAGCATTCAGCGGGCCGTTGATCTGGGCCAGGCCTACGAAGTGGAATATCGCATTCACACCCGCAGCGGCGAAGAGAAATGGGTGTGGGAAAAGGGCTCCTCGATTGTGGATGGCCGGGGGAGCGTAACCGGCATCGAGGGATTTATTACCGACATCACTCCCCTGAAGCAGTCGGAGGCGGCCCTGCGCCAGGTGGAGCAGGCGCTAAAGGCGCGAGAAGACCTGCTGGAGATGGTGTTGGACAGCATTCCTCAGCCCCTGTTTTGGAAGGATAGCCAGGGGCGCTATCTGGGCTGTAACCGAGCCTTTGCCGAGGCCATGGGGCTGACGGCCCCCGCCGATATTGTGGGGGGCACCGACGACGATCTGCCCTACCTCAACGCTGAAGAGGCCACCTACCGCGCCGCCCGCGATCGCCTGGTGATGACCCAGGGCCTCGCTGACCTCCACGCCATTGAGCCTCAAACCTACCCGGGCCGCCCCCAGGGCTGGATTGACTGTAGCCGCTTGCCCATGCGCGACTCTGAGGGAGCCGTGATGGGGGTGCTGTGTACTTTCGAGGATGTGACGGCGCAGATTGCCGACCAGCAAACCCTCAAGCGCCGCGAGCAAATTCTGGCCACCCTGGCCGAAATTCAGCGGCAGCTGTTGGCCTGGCAGTGGGGTTGGCAAGAGCGCTCGATTATCGAAATTTTTGCCGCCCTGGGACAGATCTCCGGCGCTAGCCGGGTCTATTACTACGAGCTGCAGGGGAGCTACGAGCCCCAGGGGGAGACACCGCTTTTGGTCGTGCAGCAGGTAGAGTGGACGGCTCCCGGGGTGCCGGCCACCATTGACGACCCCAGATTTAAGACGATGCCCATAGAGCCGTTCTTCACCGATTGGTACGCCACCCTCAATCAGCAGCAGATCATCAACCTGGTTGAAACAGAGTTTTCTGACCCCCAGCGCCTGGCGCTGAGCGGCCCCCCCAGCCAGGTCAAGTCACTGCTGCTGCTGCCCCTGGTGATTCAAAACCAGCTGCAGGGGGTGATGGGGTTTAGCAACTGTACCGCCCCCCGCCCCTGGAACGAGACCGAGATCGATCTGCTGCGGGTGGTGACTGCCGACATCGCCCTTGCCCTAGAGCGACGGCAGACCGAGCTATCGCTAAAGCTGGCCGAAGCTAAATATCGCAGCATTTTTGAAAATGCCGTCGAGGGCATGTTTCAAAGCACACCCGAGGGCCAGTATCTGACTGTAAACCCTATGCTGGCCCGGCTCTACGGCTACCATTCGCCCCAGGATCTGATTCAAAACCTGACCGATATCAACCAGCAGCTCTACGTGCAGCCCGGCCGCCGCCAGGAGTTTATTCAGCTGATTCGGGCCAACGGGTCGGTGCTGGGGTTTGAGTCGGAGGTGTACCGCAAAGACGGGGCCATTATCTGGATTTCGGAGTCGGCGCGGGTTATCTACGATGAGCGCAATACGCTGATTGGCTACGAGGGCACCGTCGAAGATATCACCGATCGCAAGCGGGGGGAGGCGGCCATTTTGCGGCGCGATCGCCTGCTGCAGGGGGTAGCCGAGGCCAGCCAGTGCCTGCTCACCACCGCCGACGTGCACCAGGCGATTCCCCAGGTGCTGGCCCGCCTGGGGGAAGCCGCCACCGCCGATCGCGCCTACGTCTACAACCACCATCCCCAATCGGTGACTGGCGAACCGGCCATGACCATGCGCTACGAGTGGACTACCTCCACCACCGCCCCCAGCATTGACCAAACGCACTGGCAAGACCAGAGTTATCGCGACCTGGGTCTAGAACGGTGGTACGAAACCCTACGCCGGGGCCAGTCGATCTACGCCCTCACCCGCCATCTGCCTCAGCGGGAGCAAGACCTGCTGCGCAAAGACGATATTCTGTCGATTTTGATGGTGCCAATTTTTATTGACGCCGACCTGTGGGGCTACATTGGCTTTGACGCCTGCCACCAGGAGTGGGAGTGGAGCGCCAGCGATGAGTCGATCCTGGTGGCGGTGGCGGCCAGCCTGGGCGGGGCCCTCAAGCGCCAGCAGACCGAGGCCCAGATGTGCTACCAGGTTTATCACGATGCCCTCACCGGGCTGCCCAACCGAGCTTTTTTTGACCAGCACCTGCCCCAGGCGATCGCCTGCACCAGCCAGACCAAGCAGATGCTGGCGGTGCTTTTTCTAGATCTCGACCACTTTAAAACCATCAATGATACCCTCAGCCATGCCGTGGGCGATCTGCTGCTGCAGCAGGTGACCCAGCGCATCAGCACCGCCCTGCGAGGCGAAGACATTGTGGCCCGCTGGGGCGGCGACGAATTTACCCTGATTTTGCCCAACCTGGCCAGCTCCAGCGATGCCGCCAAGGTGGCCCGCCGCATTGCCGACCAGCTAACCCCGTCGTTTTTGCTGCAAAACCACGAGCTACACGTTACCGCCAGCATTGGTATTGCCCTGTTTCCCCAGGACGGCCAGGACATGACCACCCTGCTGCAAAACGCCGATGCCGCCATGTACCGGGCCAAGCAGCAGGGCCGCAACAACTACCAGTTTTACACCCAAAGTCTGAGTACCGAGGCCGCCCAACGGCTGAAGCTAGAGACTTTTCTCCACCACGCCCTGGGGCGCGACGAATTTACCCTCTACTACCAGCCCCAGGTCAATGTGACCACCGGGAAGGTGGTGCAGATGGAGGCCCTGCTGCGCTGGCAGCACCCCACCCTGGGATTGGTGGCTCCCGCTCGGTTTATTCCTCTGGCAGAAGAAAATGGCCTAATTGTGCCCATCGGCGAGTGGGTGATGCGCACCGCCTGCACCCAGGTAATGGCCTGGTATCGGCTGGGGATGCCCCTGGTCAACCTGGCGGTCAACCTGTCGGTGCGACAGCTGCAGCACCCTAACCTGGTCAACATTGTGGCCACCGTGCTCAAAGAAACCGGCCTGCCCCCCACCTGTCTGGAGCTTGAAATTACTGAAACCGCAGCGATGGCCGACATGGCGACCTCCATCGAGCGGTTGCAGGATCTGCGCCAGCTGGGCGTAAAAATTTCGATGGATGATTTTGGCACCGGCTACTCCTGCCTGAGCCATCTAAAGCAGTTTCCCCTTGACGGCATCAAGATCGATCGCGCCTTTGTCAAAGACCTGCCCCACAGCCTTGTTGATCAGGCTATGGTCAAGGCCATTATTGCCATGGCGCAGGGGCTTGCCCTGAGTCTGGTGGCCGAGGGGGTCGAAACCGGCGACCAAATGCTGTGCCTGTACGAACTGGGCTGTACCGAAATGCAGGGCTACCTGTTTGGCCGACCCCAGCCGCCCGAGGCGGCGGTCACCTACCTAAACCCGGCCCATGCTCAAAAATGGCGGCTGACCTAGGGGTTGGGGCCAGGGCCGGCGGCGCTCAGGCGATCTAGGCCAGGGCCGCCTTGAGGTCGCGGCAAAAGTCGGCGACGGTGGCCAGGGCAACATCGGGAGGGTCGGCGGCCAGCCGCTTGACGAAGGCGCTGCCCACAATCACGCCGTCAGCGCCCCAGGCTTTGAGCTGCTGGGCCTGGTCGGGGTCGGAAACGCCAAACCCTACGCCGATGGGCTTGTCGGTAGACTGCTTTAGGCTGTCAATCAGGTCTTTGACCCGGCTTTGCAGCTCGCTGCGCACCCCCGTCACCCCAGTCACGCTGACCAGATACACAAACCCCTGGGCCTGGGCCGCGATCGCCTGAATTCGCTCCGGCGGTGAGGTGGGGGCCACCAGCAGCGTCACATCGATGCCGGCCGCCGCCGCCGCCTTTAACAGCCCATCGACCTCTTCGAGGGGCAGGTCGGGCACCACCAGGCCGGCAATTCCCACCGCCGCCAGGTCGGCCATAAATGGCTCAAGGCCCCGGTTGAGAATGGGGTTGTAGTAGGTAAACAAAATTAGCGGCGCCTGTAGCTGCAACCCCTTCACCATGGTGAGCACGGCATCGAGGGTGACCCCCTGGGCCAGCGCGCGCGTGGCCGCCGCCTGAATCACCGGCCCGTCGGCCAGGGGGTCGGAGTAGGGCACCCCCAGCTCGATGAAGTCGGCCCCGTTCTGGTCTAGCACCTGTAGGGCCGCAGCCGTGGTGTCTAAATCGGGATCGCCAGCGGTAATGAAGGGAATCAGCGCACATTCGCCCCGCTCCCGGAGGGCGCGAAAGCGATCGGAAACAAGGGCCATAGCGGGGTACCGAAAACTTAGTCCAAGGAAATTGGCCAAAGGGCTTGGGCGAACAATTCACCCAATAGAGCACTCTAGGGCAAGAGGGGCGCGGCGTCTACGGTTTGAGATTTGAGGTTTAGAATGTCTCTTTTCTGGCGGTTCAGCCTGGCGGTTCGGCCTGGCGGTTCGGAGCAAAGGGATGCCAACTATTCGCCGTCGCCCTGATCGAGCTTGTCCTGCAGAGCGGCTAGCTGTTCGGGGCTCAGCTCGTCGAGTCGCCGCTGTAAAACCGCCGATTCGTAGTCATCCATCTGCTGGTTGAGGGTCATGTTGCGGGTGACCACTCGCAGCAGGTAGCTGGCCAGCCAGGCCACGATGCCGCCCACCATCACCGCCTGACTCCAAATGCCAGCGGAGATGCCGTCTAGACCAAACAGCCGAAAGCCCAAAAACAGCCCACCCCCGGCCAGAAAAATGCCGATGCCGATAGCGATTACGTCGATGCGTCGCATGGCCTGCTAAGCCTTGAGGTTGCGGGGTTGGGGCCGAAAGTTTAAAAATGGGCTAAACAGCAGCATACCGGGGAAAAAGACAAACACCAGCCCGTACAGCAGGGTGCGCTCAATCGAGCCGGCAATGTACCAGCGCTGCCGCGCGTAGAAGATCAGGGCCAGAGGTATCACCAGCAGGTAGAGCCCAGCAATGCCGGCATAAACCCCCGCCGCTAATAAAAACTCGCTCGATAGCGCTATTGGCATGGTCATGGTGTTTCGCTAACCCAACTGTTAATCCAACTGTGTGCAATCGGCTGCGGGCAATTGGTCTGGAGAGACCCGCTGCCCCGTCAAGCCAAATCATAGTGCTTCTGGGCCCATTGTAAAGCGTTCACGGCGTAAAGGGGATAGGAGCGTGACCCTACCTACGCCCCTATTCCCGCTGTGACCACAAGGGCGCGATCGCCCCTGGTGACGGGCCCCGCCTGGAGCACCCGCGCGTACAGCCGACTGCTGCCGGGGTAGTACCGTTGGCTAATGCGGCTAAAGCGGCGATCGCTAAACCAGCGCATGATCGTGCGACAGGGCGGGGCGTAGTCGGTAATTTCAACCCGCACCAGATCCCCCAGCTGCAGCTGGCTCCCCGGTCCTAGAGCAGGCCAGTCTAACCCCGCTAGGGTAAGGTTTTCACCAGCGCTGCCGGGGGCGATCGGGTGCCCTTCTGCCTGGAGGGCTTCAATCACCTCTAGAGACCACAGACAGAGGGCGCGATCGGGACCACCGTGAAATTTAAGATTCCGCTGTTTATCCCCACTGAGGCCAGCAGTAGTGACCTGGGCGCTGACTACCGCCAGCTTCGGCACCCCGCCAGCCGAACGGTTGATCTGCGCAACTCTACCCATAAACGTCACCCATAAACGTCATGGCGTTATGCCTTCGCTCGAAGCAATTCGTGGTCTACCAATGGGTCTAGGCTCACCAAATCACAACAAAGGGGCTCCTATCAGTTCTATATAACTTCTGTGATAGGGTTTAGCCCAATTTGCGCAAAATTCTCAGCAGAACGCTCCCAATGTCCAGGGTCAAGGCTTCTAGCAAAAGTGGTGGCCCTGGGCCATCGCCGGCATGCGCTGAGCATATCGGGATCCACTAAAAAAAATTTAACAGGATTTTATGGGTATTTACGGATGCCCTTGGTATGATTTGGCGAGCTTGACAGCGATAGTCTATTTTTCGGCTGTTGGCAATAGGGCTCAGAGCCCTTGGGGCGTGACTGACGGTACGGGCGGGCTGTGCCTAGCCGGGTGCCAGTGGTGTGAAGAGTGGTCTCAGAGGGGTGGTGTGAGACGTATTCAACGACGACTATTCCGGGGGCTGCTGTTCTTGTTGGCCCTGGTTCTAAGCTATTGCCTGAGCCATGCAGGGCCGCCGTCGACGGTGGCGCAGGCTCAGAGCCAAATTTTTGTTAACCAGGCCTCGGCTCAGTTTGTGGGGACTGCGGGGCCAGCCACCACTGTCTCTAACCAGACTCAGGTAAGCGCCCTGACGCCACCGCCAGGACCACAGCTGCCGCTGCTGCAAATCACTAAAACTGCCGATCGGGCCGCCGCAGAACCCGGCGATGTGGCGGTTTATCGGCTACTGGTGACCAACCTATCGACCCAGCCCGCCGCCCCGCTGACCATCACTGATCAGCTGCCGCGTGGTCTGCTCTATGTGGCCAACTCGGTGCAAACCACTCCGCAGCAGCCGTCACAGGTGGTGGCTACCGACAGCAGTTTAACCCTGACCTTTGCCTCTTTGGGCCCCGGTGAATCGGTGTCTGTAGCCTACGGGGTGCTGATGACCCCAGACGCCGTGCGCGGCAGCGGACGCAACATCGCCCAGGCCGCTGCCCCGGGCTTTACCCCGGTCACCGCCGCCTACCAAATAACGATTCGCCCCGGCATTGTGGCCGACTGCGGCACGATTTTGGGGCGGGTGTTTGTGGACAGAAACTTCGATGGGCAGCAGCAGCCCGGCGAACCGGGGGTGCCCAATGCCGTCATCTTCATGGACGATGGCAACCGGGTGTTGACTGACCCCGACGGGTTGTTCTCCCTGGCCAACGTGCTGCCGGGCTACCGGGTTGGCACGCTGGATCTCTACAGTTTGCCGGGCTACACCCTGGCCCCCAACCTCTACCGCATCGAAGAAAACAGCGCCTCTCGCTTTGTGCGATTGTCGCCCGGTGGGTTGGGTCGAATGAACTTTGCCGTTTCGCCAACCTTTGGGGAGGAGCAGTCATGATGCCTCTGTCTTCTCGTTCGCTGGGGTTGGGTCTGCTGACAACCCTGGCCGGATCGTTCGGCCTGCTGCTGCCCGCCCATGCTGCCCCAGGAGATCTCGGCACAGCCGCTGACCTGGAGGGCTTGGATAGAGCGGGAGCGGCGGTGGAATCTGTGGTTGAAGCTACCCCTGCCGCCACTACGGTTGAGAGCCAACAGCTGCCGCTGCCCCAGCCGCCGCTGTCGGCTCCCAGAGCGGTGCCAGCGATCGCTGCTCAGCCCTGGGAAGACTCAGCGGCGGCGATCGCTGCCGCCACCGTGCTGCCCTTAGGCGAACTGTCCGCCGTCCCTGCCCCCGACACCCTGCCCGGTAGCGCTGGCCTACCCCTGGCCAACCGGCGCGAAAACTCTGAGCTGTTTGAGTTTCAGTTTGGCGGCGACCAGCTGCCCCTCGATCCGCCTCCCACTCAGCCATTGCGGCCCGTGGTGCCCCAGCCCGAGGTGGCGGCCTACGTCATCACCCTTGAACCCGAGCGCGATGTGCAAATACCGGCCAACGGGCGATCGGCCCTGACCCTAGTCGGGGCGGTGACCACGGCCGAGGGAGAGCCCCTCGACGGCAATCTGGTGGTGACCTTAACCAGCAGCGCCGGAGAGTTTATCGGGGCCGATTACGACAGCGATCGCGGTGGGTTTCAGGTGCTGGCCCGCCAGGGTCAGTTCGAGGCCCGGCTGCGGTCGACCCTCGATGCCCAGGCCGTCACCGTGCGCGCAACGGTCGATTCCCGCGCCATTCGCGCCGTTGACCCCACCCTGCGGGAGGGCTACCCCGCCCTAGAGGCCACCATCCAGGTCAGCTTCATCACTGATTTGCGCCCCACCATTATTTCTGGGGTGGTCGATCTGCGCGTGGGCCGGGGTGGCACCAACCTGCTCGGCAGCTTTAGGGACTTTCTCAACCCTGACTCCCTCAACCAAGACGTCGAGGTGAGCTTTACCACCGGACTGTTTGCCACCGGCGCGGTGGGGGACTGGTCCTTTACCGGCGCCTACAACAACACCCGCGGCCTCAACGATCGCTGCGACGGCAGCAGCCTCTACCGCGATGTCCAGGCCTGCGACCAGACCTACCCCGTCTACGGCGACAGCTCCACCACCGACTTTCTCACCGAGTCGATTGACAGCCTGTACCTGCGCTTTCAGCGCGATTCCCTGGCCCCCGGTGCCGACCCCGACTACTTCATGTGGGGCGACTACGGCACCCAGGAGTTTGCCGGAGAGTCGCAGCAGTTTACCGCCACCGTGCGCGAGCTGCATGGCTTTAAGGGCAACTACACCTTTGGCAACGGCCTCCAGCTGACCGCCATGTACGGCGACAACGTGCGCCCCTTTCAGCGCGACACCATTGCCCCCGACGGCACCAGCGGCTACTACTTCCTATCGCGGCGGCTGGTGCTGCGGGGCAGTGAGAATGTCTTCATCGAGTCGGAGGAGTTTAACCGTCCCGGCACGGTGCTAGAGCGCACCCCGCTCTACCGCGGCGTCGACTACACCATCGACTACGATCGCGGCACCCTGCTCTTTCGGCAGCCGGTGCGGGCCGTCGACCTCAATCCCCTGGGCACTACCCTGGTGCGCCGTATTGTTGTCAGTTATCAGGTCGACGATGCCTCGGTGCGCGGCAGCCTCTACGCCGGGCGCTTGCAGTATCGGCCCGACGGCGACAGCGGCGGTGTGGTGGGGGCCACCCTGCTGAGCGAAAACCAGGGGGCCCAAGACTTTACCCTCTACGGCTTTGACCTGCTTTGGCCCCTGGGCGACCTGGCCCAGATCACCGGTGAATTTGCCCGCTCGTCGTTCAATGCCGGGGGCACCAATAACCAGGGCAACGCCTACCGCGTCGAACTCAGCGGTACCCCCTTTGAGGGCATCACCGGCCAAGCCTACTATCGCTCCACCGACAGCGGCTTTAACAACACCGCCACCAGCAGCTTTAGGCCCGGGCAAACTCGCTGGGGAGCCCAGGTGCAGGCCCAGGTGGGGGCCCAAACCCAGCTGCGCGCCCTGGTTGACCAGGAGCGCAACGTGGGTAACGCCGTCGCGGTACAGACCACCGCTGCCGGACTGCTGCGACCGGGCTTCAACCCGGTGCTGGGCGGGGTGGTCGACAACAGCCTGACCGAGCTGCGGGCCGGGGTAGCGCAGCAGATCGGCAGCGCCACCCTGGGGGTGGACTTCGTCAATCGATCGCGCCAAGACCGGCTGACCAACTTTTCCACCGATGCCAATCAGCTGGTGTCACGGCTCAACCTGCCCCTGACGGCCACCCTCAGCGCCCTGGCCCAGAGTGAATTAAACCTGGGTACGGTCGACCCCCTCTACCCCACCCGCAATACCGTGGGCCTTGAGTGGGCGGTGCAGCCCGGCGTCAGCCTGCGGCTGGCCCAGCAGTTTTTGTCGGGGGTGCAGGGGCCTAGCTCCATCACCAGCCTCGATACCCTGGTGGACTACCAGCTCGACGACAACACCACCCTGACCAACCGCTACTCGCTGCTGGGGGGCTACAACGGCATTACCGGCCAGGGGGCAATCGGCCTTAACCACCGGCTGGTGCTGGCACCGGGGCTGCGGGCCACCTTTGGCTTTGAGCGCATCTTTGGGGATGCCTTTAACCTCACGGCGGCGGGGCAGCAGTTTGCCCAGCCCTTTGCGGTGGGGCAGGGGGCCTCAGCGCTGGGTCTGCAGGCCTCTACCGTCTACTCGGTGGGGCTAGAGTATACCGACAACCCCGACTGGCAGGCCAGCGGCCGCATTGAGTACCGCGACTCGCCGGGGGCAAGTAACCTGGTGCTGGGCGCGGCGGCGGCGGGGCGCATTACCGACTCCCTGACCGGGCTGGCCCGCTTTGATCTGGGCAACTTTGCCAACCAGACCATTACCGATCAGCTGGGCAACTCCAGCACCCTGCGCCTGGGACTGGCCTACCGCAACCCGGTGAGCGACCAGTTTAACGGTCTGCTGAGCTACGAGTTTCGCAACAACCCCAGCAGCACTCCCGAGAGCATTTTGCAGGGGGTTAGCGCCGAGGCCCAAGACCACACCCTGTCGATGGAGGGCATCTACGCCCCCAACTACCGGTGGGAGTTTTACGGCAAGTACGGCCTGCGCTACAGCACGGCCAACCTGGCCCAAAACTTTGGCTTCTCGAACAGCATTCATCTGGCTCAGCTGCGGGCTACCTATCGGTTTGCCTACCGCTGGGATGTGGGGGCTGAGGCGCGCTGGGTGGGCCAGCCGGTGGTGGGCTACAACGAAACCGGCTTTGCTCTGGAGGCGGGCTACTACCTGACTCCCGACGTGCGGCTGGGGCTGGGCTACAGCTTTGGCGGTGCCAGCGACGGCTCCTTTGTGGGCGGCGGCAGCTATCGGTCGGCCAGCGGTCCCTACTTTGGCATTACCGCCAAGATCAACCAGTTGTTTAACCGATTTGGGGTGCAGCCGGTGTCGCCACCCCAGCAGCAAGAGTCTTACGTGGATGAGGCGGCCCTGATCGACAGGCCCGAGGCCGAGGTGTTGGGTGCTACCCCAGGAGGTGAGGAATGAATCAGCGGTGGTGGATAGGATATGGCGCCGTCGCCCTGACCCTGCCGGGGTTGGCCCTGGCCGTGGCCCCGGTCGCGGGGCAGTCGGCCCTGGCGACCTACAGCCTGCGGGTAACCAGCGCCGAGGATGGCCCAGTACAGCCCGACGCGGGGCTAACCCTGCGGGAGGCGATCGCCCTGGCCAACGGCACCCTCACCCCGGAGCAGCTGAGTGAGGCAGAGCAGGCCTTCGTGCAGCCTTTGCCGGCGGGGCGGGGGTCGCGGATTAGCTTTGACCTACCGCCGGGGCAGACCACCATTGCCCTGGTTGACCTGCTGCCTGAAATTAAGGCCCCAGAGCTAGTTATCGACGGCACCACCCAGGCGGGCTACGAGGCCGAGGCCACCTATGACCCCAGGTTTCCGGCCGCGCCGGCGGTGAGTTTGACGGTGGCGGCGGGCAGCGAGGTCGCCCGCGGCCTCACCATTGCCGCCGACGGGGTGACGGTGCGGGGGCTGAGTATCTACGGGTTTCGCACCAGCGATCGCGCTACCCAAACCACGCCGCCCTCGGATATTTTCATCAGCGCCCTGGCCCCCCCGGTGGATGCCAGCCCCCTCAGCCCCGCTCCGGAGCTGTTTCGCCTGGAGCAGGCTGAAGCGGCGCCCCGAGGCGTGGTCATCGAGCGAAACTGGCTGGGGCTGCCCCCCGACGGTGAGTTTCCAGCGGTGCCTTCGGCCTTTGGGGTGACGGTGTTCAACGCTGTAGAGACCACCGTTCGCAACAACCGCATTCAAAACCACGACGGCAGCGCCATTATTACGGGCTTTCGGGCCGATGGTTTGCAGGTGAGCGAAAACGCCATTATCGGCAACGGTCTAGCCGGTATGCCCGATGCCATTCGCCTGGAGGGCAAGATCGCCGCCAGCACCATCACCGACAACCTGATCTGCGCCAACGACGGCAGCGGCATCTATTTATTTAAGCCGGAGGGGGCGGCGCAGATCTCGGGCAATGCCATTCAGTACAACGGGCGGCGGTTTGAGCGGGCGGCGGTGTACCTGATGGGCAGCGATCACCAGCTCAGCGACAACTTTATCGGCTACCAGCCAGGACCTGGGGTGGCGGTAACGGCCTACCCCCTCAGCCACCGCAACCAAATTCGCGGCAACCGCTACGCGGCGCTAGACGGTTTGGCCATTGACCTCAACACCCAGGGCAACACCGAGGTACAAGACTTTCAAAAGGGAGATGGGCCCAACCCGCCCCGTAACTCCCACCACCGCCGTCGCGAAACCGGCAATGCCGCCATCAATGCGCCCCAGTTTGACGGCTACAGCTTTACCAGCGGCGCGGCCCAGGTCACCCTCACCGGCACCGCCGACCCCGGCAGTGAGGTTGAGCTTTACCGAGTGACGGAAGCGGGTCTCTATAGCCCCCTGACGGAGCCGTTGGGCACGGTGGCCGTCAGCCCTGAGGGCACCTTTAGCGCCAGTTTGGCCCTGCCGCCGGGGACGCGGGTGAGCGCGATCGCCACTGACCCCCAGTGGGGCACCTCAGAACCCGCCGTCGTAGCCGCCGTGCGGGCCGCCGATGGCACCCTGCCCGATTTGCCCACCCTGCCGGCGGAGCTGCCCAGCTGTGATCCGCCCGCGCCCCCACCTGCCCCCGTAGAGCCGCCCCCACCCCTGGAGCCCCTGCGGCTGGAGATTCCGCGCAACATTCACTTCGCCCTCGATCGCTCCAACATCAGCGCCGAGAGCGCCGGGGTGCTCGATCAGATTGCCGCCGCCCTGCTGGAGTACTCCTTCCTGACGGTGGAATTGCACGGCCACACCGACCCCCGTGCCAGCAATGCCTATAATTTGGCCCTCAGCGAACGCCGCGCCCTGTCCGCCCGCGACTATCTAATTCGCAAGGGGGTGCCCATGGAGCGCATGCGAATTGTGCCATTTGGTGAGACCCAGCGCCGCAGCGAGGGCAGCGGCCGCGTAGACTTCGCCCGCGATCGCCGAGTCGAGTTCATCTTTACCGACGTGCGCGGCCTCGATATCATCTTCTTGAACCAAGAGGCCGACCTCCAGCTTGAGTAGAAACCGAGCCATGGATGCCCCGCAACTGCCGTATTCGTCTTTAACCATGTTTGTCATGCCACAGTTTGCTACACCCCAGATGCAACCGAGGATCACCGTGACGCTTTTGCCCTGGATGGTGCGCTCGGCTGGCTTGATAGCCTGGGTCGCCCTGGCCCTAGCGACTGTGTTTGGAGGGGCAACCCCGGCCTTTGCTCAGCTTGCTGCACCGGTTGGGGTTGATCAGTTGATCACCACTGAACAGCCTGCTGTTGTCAGTTCCTTTCCAGGGACGCCCTACACCACGCCCTGTGATCCCGGCTCTTTTGCTAATTGCACGGGGGCCACTACCAACCTGACCTTTGGGGCAGGGAACAACGTTGTGCTCAACGCTGTGATTGCTGCTGGCAACCGGTTTGAGCCTGCTACGGATCTGCTTCCACCAGTGGGGTTAGCTCAGCGGATTGTGTTTCGTCGCAATACTGGTGTGGGCCTACCCAGCCGTCAGCTGCTCTTCTTTGAGCAAACGACCGCTACCCCCAACACACCCCCCAACACACTAAACTTGGCCCCCGGTCGGGTCGGTGGCATTGAAGAGGCGATGCTGAGCAATGTCATCAACCGAGGTATTGACAACGTTTTTAACAACGTGTCGGAGGTAGCTGCTGGAGGTACTGGTCAGGAGACCGCCAACAACATCGAGAGAATTGACTACATCATCACGGCTCCCGGCGTTTTGGTTCCCATTGCCGACCAGGGGAATGTAGGATTTTTGATTTTGGAGCGGGGCGGCAATGATGCCTTTAAAATTGCGGCGATTACGGCTCTAGATGGGGCGGGGAATCCAGCCGCCTATGGCACTTTAATCAATATTCCTGCCACTGCCTGGGGTGCCAGCAACGCCGTCCCGGTAGCATCGGCCGTGATGCGGTGGGACAATCTAGCCGATCCTACGCCACCATTATTTAGGCCGTCTCACCTGGTAGGGTCTCAGCTGGTGCAGGGTATCTTTTTCCCCATCAATTCTCTGGTGACGGCCCCTGACAATGCAAATCCTATTTTTGGGTATTCGCTGTTTGCCGTTGATGTCAATGGGTCAGGCGCGCAGCTAGTCAATTTCAACGACACGACTATTTTTCCTACTACTACCACGGGAGATAATGCAGTCGGTGGCCTCGACCTAATTGCCGGTGGCTTTGGTCTGATTCGGCGAACCGGAGCCTTCTCGCTGGTGAAGCGGGTTACCGACCTGCTGGGGCCGGCTAACCTGCCCGACTTTAGTCAGGTCTTGGGCACCGGTAGCGCCATTGACCTGCTGCGCAACAACAACCTCGGCCAGGGGCAAATTACCATTGCCGACCCGCCCGTGCAGGCCGGTAACGGCATTGAGTACACCATTTATTTAACCAACACCGATATCATTAGCGTCGCCGACGTAGTGGTGTGCGATCAGATTCCGGCCGGGACGACCTTTAACCCCGATGGCTACGGACCGGGGTTGGGCATTGAGGCGATCGCATCCTCTAGCCCGCCGGGTCCGGCGGTCACCTACACCAGCGCTGCCGACGGCGACCCTGGCACCTTCTTTCCGCCAGGAGCGGCCCTGCCTGCGGTCTGCGGTGCCAACCAAAACAACGGCGCCGTGGTGGTAACGGTGGGACCTGTAAACGCCAACCAGGTAGGGTTAATTCGCTTTCAAACGACCGTGAACTAATTGATCCCCTCACCCTAGGCAGAACGGCTGGCCAGTACGGTCAGTCGTTTTAGGATGAGGGCCAGGTCGTGGGCCAATAGAGGGCGCGTCGCTGGAGTCAGGGGTGGAATGTGCACAAAGAGGACTTGGGTAGGCCAGCGGTGCTGGGCGATCGCCCCCAGCAGACGGTAATAGAGGTGGTTGCAGACGTAGGTGCCCGCGTCGTCGCTAATGTCGCTGAGGTGGGTATTGACCAGCAGGCCATCCAGGGGCAGTGCCGTTTCCAAGGCCAGATCATCCCCTTTACCGTAGCGCTCTAGGTGTAGGTAGCTGCGCTTCTCAGCCATGCCGCAGCACACCACCACCGGCGATCGCAGTTCGACCAGCTTGGCCATAACTCGAATGGGGGCCAGCTCAAAGCTGACCGGAATGTGGCGCAGAACCGTGGTGCCGGGGGGCACCTGCTGCTGCTGTTGCAGATGGGCGACCAGATCATCGGCGGCGTTGGAGCGTTGATGGGCGCGCCAGGGGGCGAAGGTGGTGAGGAGCATGGGAGGGGTGAGGAGTGGGGGGGTGAGAGAGTGGCAGAGCAACGAGCTAGTTTTGAATTTTAAGGGTTGAGTGTTGAATGCTTTCCATAGACCAAAAATTCAACAGTCAAAACTCAGCAACCACCCCCTACCCATCCACTCCCTACCCATCTACTCCCTACCCATCCACCCTCTACCCCTAGCCAGGTAGGATAGAGTCTGTAGAAACCCCGGTGCCAGAGGGCAGGAGAGCGGATGGCGAATATTGCCGTGATTGACTACGACATGGGCAACCTGCACTCGGCCTGCAAAGGGCTGGCCCTGGCGGGGGCGACGCCGCAGATTACTGATGTGGTGGCCGATCTAGAGGCCGCCGATGCCCTGGTGCTGCCCGGCGATGGGGCCTTTGACCCGGCGATGCGGCATCTGCACGAGAAGGGGCTGGTGGAGCCGATCAAGGCGGCGATCGCCGCTGGCAAACCTTTCCTTGGCATCTGTCTGGGCCTACAGCTGTTGTTTGACGGCAGCGACGAAGGGGTAGAGCCAGGGCTGGGCATCATTCCCGGCCGCATTAAAAAGTTTCAGAAAGAGCCAGACATTGCCATTCCCCACATGGGGTGGAACCAGCTGACCCTGACCCAGCCCGACTGCCCGCTGTGGCAGGGGGTGAGCGATGGCGACTGGGTGTACTTTGTGCACTCCTACTATGCCGAGCCCAGCGACCCGGCGGTGAATGCGGCAACGACAACCCACGGGACTCAGACGGTGACGGCGGCGATCGCTCAAGGCAACCTCATGGCCATGCAGTACCACCCCGAAAAGTCGGCCCCTGCTGGCCTGGTCATGCTGGCCAACTTTGTTGCCCTGGTGAATGCCCAAACTCCCGTGGCTGTGGCCTAGCCCATGCTGCGTATTTACGGCAACCGCGCCCTCAAAACTCTGCCCGGCCTCGATACTCGCCCCACCGCCGCGCGGGTGCGCGAAGCCCTGTTTAACATTTGGCAGGGGCGCATTACAGACTGTCGCTGGCTCGACCTGTGCACCGGCAGCGGGGCGATGGGGGCCGAGGCGCTGTGTCGCGGCGCGGCGGAAGTGGTGGGGATTGAAAAGTCGCCGGAGGCCTACGCCCTCACCCGCGAAAACTGGCAAAAAGTGGCCCAGCCTGAGCAAACCTTTAGCCTGTTTCGGGGCGATGTGGTGAAGCAACTGTCGCGGCTGCACGGGCAACCCTTCGACTGCATCTACTTCGACCCGCCCTACGACAGCGAGTTGTACGGGCCGGTGTTAGAGAGAATAGTGGCCCTGAACTTGCTCCAGCCTACGGGCGAAATGGCGGTGGAGCACAACCCTGATGCCTGGGAGCCGGCTGCGGTTTTGGGCTTAGAGCTGGTACGGCAAAAACAGTACGGCACCACGCACTTGGCTTTCTATACGCTGTCAGCGCCCGCTGAG
>DASQNN010000180.1:0-9859 GCA_035644955.1 Nodosilinea sp.
GTGCTGTGCGCCGCCCCCGCCTACCTACAGCAGCGCGGCATTCCAACCCATCCAGAAGATCTTAAACAGCACGACTGTCTGCACTACGGCCACCGCGCCCAAGACAACAGCTGGACTTTGGTGGGCGACGAAGCGCACACGATCGCGATCAAAGGGCCGCTGTGCTGCAACAACGGCGAAGTGCTGCGGGCAGCGGCCCTAGCGGGTCTGGGCATTGTCATCCTGCCTGGCTTTATTGTGAAAGAAGATTTAGAGGCGGAGCGATTGCAGCCAATATTGGCCGACTACCCGCCCCCGCCGATCAATATCTATGCGCTGTACCCGGTAAATCGCCACCTGTCGGCCAAGGTGACCCGGCTGGTGGAGTTTTTGGCGGAGAAAGTTTAGCCCTGTAGGCGCAGGGACAGCGCCAGCCTTGGAGCTGATGCAGCATCCCTTACCCTGAATCCGCCTTGGCTAGGCCCGGTTGGGCTGGGCAAACACCGTTTGCCCCTACCCAAGCCGCCTGTTTGGAATCGGGGTTATGGGATGCGGATTTGTGATTACACGACTTGGGGAAATCCAAGCAGGGTTAGGGATTAGCCGCGATCGCGCCTTTGAAACCGGCTGCGCAGCACGATCGCCACGCTGTTCATCAGCACCAGCACCGCCAGCAGCACAATAATGGCAGCGGCGGCGTTGGTGTGAAATTCCCGCTGCGGACGGCTGACCCAGTTAAATACCTGAATCGGCAGCACCGTAAAGGGACTCTGCACCAAGGTGGCGGGGCAGCGCACTAGATCCAGGGGGTTGAGGTAGGGAAATTCCTCGGTGCAGCCAGGGGTAAAGGGCACCAGCGTCAGCGCCCCGATCACAACTAGGGGAGCGGTTTCGCCGATCGCCCGCGACAGCGCCAAAATCACCCCGGTGAGAATGCCTGAAATCGCTGCTGGCAGTACGTGATCCCACACGACCTGCCAGCGCCCACCACCCATGGCCAGCCCCGCTAGGCGAATGCCCTCGGGTACGGCCCGCAGCGCTTCGCGGGTGGCGACAATGATAATCGGCAGCACCAGCAGCGCCAGGGTGAGCGCCCCGGCCAGCACCGATCGCCCCCCGGTAATTGGCTCCATCAGCCGTACAAAAGCCGCTAGCCCCAGCAGCCCGTAGATAATCGACGGCACCCCCGCCAGGTTGCTGATGTTGATTTCAATGAAGCGGGTAAACCAGTTGTCGTCAGAAAATTCTTCTAAGTACAGCCCCGCGCCAACGCCGATGGGGAAGGCAAAGGCCGCCACCAGCAGCATCATCCAGAAGGTGCCCGCCAGAGCGTTGATGATACCGCCGGTCTCGGGCTTGCGGGAGGGGAAGCTGGTGAAAAATTCCCAGCTGAGGCGGCCCCAGCCCTCGCTGATCACGTCGATCAGCAACCAGCCGAGGACGGCAATGGCGATCGCCGTCGCTACCCAGGCGGCGCTCTGAAACAGGCGATCGAGGGTGTAGCGACGGGGCAAGTCGCCCGAAAACTCCGGCAGTTTGACCAGCTCAGGCGGCAGGGGTGACAGTTCAGACGGTGACGAGGCCATTAGTCGTACTTCTCCCGAAAGCGACGGACAAACCAGTAGCTGACAATGTTTAGCGTCAGGGTCATGACGAACAGGGCCATACCCACCGCAAAAATGGTCTTGTAGGGTAGGGTGCCATGGGCCACATCTCCCAGGGTGACCTGCACGATGAAAGCGGTCATGGTCATCACCGACACAAAGGGGTTGATGAAGTTCAAGTTGCGATCGATGAACTGCGGACTCTGCCCCGCCGCCAGGCTGACGATCATGGTTTCGCCGATCGCCCGCGACGCCGCCAAAATAATTGACGCCATAATGCCCGACAGCGCCGCCGGCATCACTACCGCCTGAATCACCTCGCGCCTGGTAGCCCCCATGGCAAAAGCCCCCTGACGCAGGTCCTCGGGCACCGCACTGATGGCGTCCTCGCTCAGCGATGCCACCAGCGGCAGAATGCTGATGCCCAGCACCATGCCCGCGCTCAGGGCGTTAAACCCCTCCAATGCCGGGATGAATCCCTGCAAAAGGGGCGTCACCGTCAGCAGGGCAAAGTAGCCAAACACTACCGAGGGCACCCCCGCCAGCAGCTCCAAAATGGGTTTGAGCACCTGGCGCACACCAGGGGCAGCATACTCGCTGAGGAACACCGCAATCAGCAGGCCGAGGGGCACCGCCACTGCCATGGCAATGGTGCTGGTCAACAGGGTGGCGCTGATTAGCGCAAAAATACCAAAGTCGCCATCCTTGAACAGCGGCGTCCAGCTATTGTCGGTAAAGAACCGCCCCAGGGCGTGGAAGGCTCCCGCCGCCTGACTGGGGGGCGTCACCCCTAGAGCCTCCGCCTGGTCAAACACCACTCTGGGATCCGCTGCCTGGATCTGGTCACCCAGGGCCTGGATTGCGTCCTCGGAGGCGGTGGGCAACAGTCTGGGCAGTTGCTCTACCCACAGATCCTGGCGAAAGAAGGGGTCGGTAAAAAAGGCGACGGTTTCAAAAATCAGGGTCAGCACAATCCCCACCGTGGTGACGATGGAGATGGCCGCAAACAGTAGGCAGACCACTCGCACCAGCTGCTCTACCCGGCGGCGGCGCTGGGGGGCGGGCTGCCACAGGCGGTCTTGGTCGGGCGAGAGGGAGCGCTCGGCTGTCATCGGGGGCAGCCTTCCTGAAGAAGACTGAGCAAGAGTACATCTAGTACGCTAAACCGCGATCGCCCAATTTACGCAGCTAATTTTAGATTTTAGCTAGGTCTTAAAGCTGAATCATTTATTCCTTATTGTTTCATTAACCTGTTGTTAATCAGCGATTCCCAAAAAGCCGGTGCGGAGCCTGAGGCAAGACGGGCGATCGCAGTTCGTAATATGCCTATCGCTATATTCAGACGTCGCTCACAAGCAATCTTTGATCAAGTTCAGGTCGCTTCATTGGGCCTCTAGAGCCTAAATGAAGCTCTCCAAAGTTGCTTGTCGATGGTTTGTAATTGATTAAGATAGTTGAGCCAGTGGCTCGTTTATACCTGGTGCTAGTGCAGCGATTAAAGTCTTCTTAAACTTTTCCAAATCTAGTCTTAGCTTGGCTATGAGGCTTCCTTAGGCTTGGAGGTATAAGCTCTGAGATGGCGAAATTAGTTTCTTTAGAACGCCACGGAGAGAGTTGTATGTTGAGCCGACAAAAATTTAATCGCTATGCGCTAGCCGGGGTGCTCACCGCCGCCGTAGCCGCTGGTGTGGTTGCACCCAGCGCCTTTTCCCAGAGCGGTTCGACCATTGTGGTCGACGGGTCTAGCACCGTCTTCCCCATCTCTGAGATCATGGCCGAAGAATATATGGCCGAAAATCGTGGTTCCCAGGTCACCGTTGGGGTGTCGGGTACTGGCGGTGGCTTTAAGAAGTTCTGCGCCGACGAGCTGGATGTAACCGGTGCCTCTCGCCCGATCAAGAGTTCTGAAATTGAAGCCTGTAAGGCCGCTGGCATTGAGTACATGGAAGTGCCCATCGCTTTCGATGCCCTCACCGTTGTGGTCAACCCCCGCAACACCTGGGCTACCAACATGACTGTAGAGCAGCTCAAAATGCTGTGGGAACCCGCCGCTCAAAGCCGCATCACCCGCTGGAACCAGATTGACCCTAGCTGGCCCAACCAGCCCATTAGCCTCTACGGCCCCGGCACTGACTCTGGCACCTTCGACTACTTCACCGAGGTAATCGTGGGCGAGACTGCTTCCAGCCGCGCCGACTACACCGCCAGCGAAGACGACAACATTCTAGTGCTGGGTGTGTCTCGTAACCGGGGTGCCCTGGGCTACTTTGGCTACGCCTACTACCAGGAAAACCAGGACACCCTCCAGGCTGTGGCCATCGATGGCGTGCTGCCTAGCGAAGAGACCCTGCTGGATGGCACCTACGCTCCCCTCTCTCGGCCCATCTTCTTTTATGTGAAGAAGAGCAGCTTTGAGAATAAGCCCGAAGTGCAGGCCTTTGTTGAGTTCATGCTCGAAAACGCCACTGAGCTGGTGCCCGAGACCGGCTACGTGCCCCTGCCTGCCGAGCGCTACGCCTCCATTCAGGCTGGTCTCTAGGTTTAGGCTTGTTCCTAGGGTGCGATCGCCTTAGCGATCACACTCCTACCTTAGCCCTTGGGAATGCCCTGCCTTCCCGAGGGCTTTCCGCCGACTACCATTGCTGACTAATCTGCCACTGCCCTTCACCTATCCTGCGGCACCATGATCACCGGGGAATCCGTAGACACCAATCCACAGATCCATGCTCCGCTCCCGCCAGAGCCCCCTACGCCAAAAGGTGGTCGGTCAAGGTGGCTGCGCCTGCTGCTGGCCCCACTGCTATTGCTGTCGGTGGTGGCGCACCTGGCGCTGCTATTTATACCGCTGCCCTCTCGTCCGGTGACCGAGACTGATCAAGAGGTCGCAGAAGAAGAATTCGTCGATCTGCTGAGCATCAGCAGCATTGCTGCCCCAGAGCCAGAGCCGGAACCAGATCTTTCCAGTGCGCCGCCCCCAGAGTCGGCCCAGCCGCCAGCCGCCGCCGCCCCCACCGCCCCCACGGCTCCTACCCAGCCCATCGTGCCCGAGGTGTTTCCCGATACGCCGCCCCCAGAGTCGGCTCCGGTAGACAATCCGATCGCTGCCGACCCTGCTTTTGAACCGGCACCAGAGCCAGCCCCGGTGTTTGTACAAGAGGAAGAAGTGGTGGAGCTTTTTACTCGCCTCACCCGTGGCTCAGGGGACAGCGACTTTGACTCGACGGCGACTTCGTTTCCGGCGATCGCCTACCTGACCCCGCGTGGCATTCGCGAGTGGTCAGCGGCTGAGCAAGCCTGCTTTTTCACCCAGATCAATGACACGGATTTCCGTCTGCGGCCCCAGGCGGCGTCGCTGCGCTACCTGACTCGCAACGTCCAGTTCATTGAAAATCAAGATATTCCGCGAACGTTTCCGGCCCCAGAGTTTGCCGTCAGTGGTGTAGCCGGTGGCTACTGCAACCGCCCCCTGTATCAAGTCTTGAGAAACGGACAGCCCTACGTGTTTGTGTCTGTGGCTGGGGTTGGGGTTGGTGCGACGGGGCAACAGGCCTCTGGACTGGTCATCATCTGGACTAGCGACCCCAGGACGGGCTAGCTCAGAACGCGCGATCGCGCCAGTACCAGCCGACCTAACTCCAACAGACACCAGCCCCAGGGGCACCAGTTGCCCCAGTTATGTGGCTGAATAGTAATAGCTCACCCCTATCAGGCCCCACCTCATTTTCTATGGCCACTCGTTTTGCCCCTCCTGAGCAATCTAGACCCCTGTGGCAGATGCTTTTAGCTCCCATGCTCTTGGCATCCTTGGCCCTGCACGGGCTGGTTTTATTGCTACCGGCCGGCTCCTCCGACGAGGCGGTGATTCCGCCCCCCGACCCGGAGCAAGACAGTGTAGCCATTACCCGAGTGCCCCCAGCCGGTGCCCCAGACGCAGCAGCGGTAGCGACACCAGTACCAACCGCCGCTACCCCGCCGTCAGCGGCACAGCCGTTAGCGGCGGCTGTGCCCCAGCCCCAGGGCCGCGCTCCCGTGGTTAGGCCGGCCGTCGTGCCCCAGCCAGTCCAGCGCCCTCGGCCGACCGCGTCCCGGCCCCAGGCATCCCCTCCGCCTCCGCCTTCTCCTCAACCTCAAGGTCCGCCAGCTTCTACCAGCGCTTCAGCGTCTGGAGCGGCGACTGCACCCGCTGCCGCTGCTCCGGCCCAGCCGACCCCGTCTAGCAGCCCCCTGTTTGGGGCTGAAGTGGGAGAGGGGCTGCTGAGCTACATAGCGGCCCTCAATCTGCCCCAGAGCCAGGTTGAGCGGGCGGCAGAGTCTATTCAAAATCGGTTTGGCTTTAACGCGGCCGCCGTTACCCGCGAAGCCCTCAACCACAACCAACGCCAGTGGGAAGCCGCCATTCGCCAAGCGACTGGTCTGGCCGAGCTGTCGCCCGAGACAGAGCGCACTGCCTTTACGACGGTGTATCCCCAACGGGTGTGCCTGGCCGAGGAGCCGGGTGAAGTTCGCATTGGGGCGGTGGCTAACCCCGACGGTTCGTGGCGTGGCGAACCGGCCCTGCTGCGCAGTTCGGGCTATGGCGCCCTCGATGAAAAAGCGCTGCAGGAGATTCAGCGCCACCGCTTTGATGCCGCCGACGGCATTCGGGCCTATATTCTCACCGTAGACACCAGCGTTAACTACGGACCACAGCCCTGCCTTGACCCCAACCCAGCAGCTTAAGAGGCTAGGGCTACCGGCACCTGATCGCGATCGGTCAAAATTTCGTAGCTGGTTTCGCTGACCAGCACCGTGTGCTCAAACTGGGCCGACAGGGAGCGATCGACCGTTACCACGGTCCACTGATCTTTGAGGGTACGGGTTTGCTTTGACCCGGCGTTGAGAATCGGCTCGATCGCCAGGGTCATGCCGGGCCGCAGCTTCATGTTGGGCAGCTGGCGAGTGCGAACGTTAAACACCGAGGGGGCTTCGTGCAGGTTGCGGCCCACCCCGTGGCCGGTGAAGTCTTCCACGACCGCAAAGCCGTAGGTGGCAACGCAGTCTTCGATCGCCCCGGCAATATCCAGCAGCGTGTTGCCGGGTTTGACCTGGGCAATGCCCGCATAGAGGGCTGCTTCCGCCGCCGCCATCAGCTGTTTGGCCACCGCCGATACCTCGCCCACCGCAATGGTGATGCATGAGTCACCGTGGAAGCCATTGTAGTAAGCCCCCGTATCGACCTTGAGCAGGTCGCCCTGGCGAATTACCTGGCGCTTGCTTGGAATGCCGTGCACCACCTGGTCGTTGATGCAGGCGCAGATCGATGCCGGAAAGCCGTGATAGCCCTTAAAGCTGGGGGTGGCGCCCAGCTCGCGAATGCGTTTCTCGGCATGGGCATCGAGATCGGCGGTGGTCATACCCGGCTTGACCATGGCCTCAATTTCTTTGAGCACCGTGGCCACAATGCGAGCCGCCTGGCGCATAATCTCAAGCTCGGTCTCGGTTTTAAGCTCTACCCCCCGCACTCGGCGGCTGCGCTTGGGCAGGGTAGCCTGGTCGGCTCGGCCAGGAATTAGATTTGCTAAAAAGTTCATGGGTGCTTGGTAACGGAATCAGGTGCTGTGCCCTCCTCTTAGTGTACGGGGGGAACTGGCGGTTTTGCCGATTCCCTTCGCCCAGGGCGGCGGGGGATGAAGTGCAGAGGGCAAGGCCTTAGCGCAGGCTTTCGCAGGCAACGCCGTCGTTGTCGCCATCCAGGCGGTGGGGGTCGCCGGGGAACGTGTTTAGCACGGCCTGGGCCTGCTCCCAGGTGGCGAAGTCGCCGCAGTCGCAGTCGCCAGCCACGCAGGCAGGCAGGCTGCTGGGGGTCACCGCTGGCGCTGGGGAAGCGATCGGTGGCGTAGGGGCAGCAGCACCCGACGACGCCCCACCCCGGCGAAAGTCCCAGGGTAGGGTGGGGTGGGGCTGGCTCCAAAAGTTGCGGCGGGCGCGGCGGGCGACCGATTCGGCCTGGCGGTAGTCGTCAGCGGTGGCGGCGCAGCCCGAAATGTACTGCTCGTAGACCACGGCATAGCCCTCGTGCACCAGCTGTAGTCCAACCGATTGGCCACCGCTGTAAACTTCAGCCACGGTTCTGTCGTAGCGATCGCGCTCAATTGCCCGCACCTCCACCGGTTGACCGGTCGAGAGCAGCTGCCGCAGCCGCAGCGTTGCCTCGGGGCCAAAGGGCTGGTTACTTTCGGGCGCGTCAATGCAGGCCACGCGAATGGTGACCGGGGTGCCCTGCAACTGCACCCGCAGAGTATCGCCATCACCAACGGAAACGACCGTGGCAGTAGGTAGGGTCTTCGATGTAGCGACTGGGGAAGAACTATCGGTGATCGCCCCCGGCTCTGTACTCAGGGCAATCACGTCACCGGGGGGCGGGCCTGAGCACCCTGATACCATAGCGACTAACCCTAGGGCCGCCATGCCCTGAGTTAAGGGCAATCCCATCAACAAACGCATTCCGCAGGGTTGAAACATGGTCGGGGCTAATGGCGCAGCAGTCCATCATATCAACGGAGGCCATCCTGCTCGTTCCGGATAGTTGCGCCCAGCGGAGGGCTATTTTGAGCGGTGTGCAAGTAGAGATGCAGCTAGAGGTGCAGCAACTGTTCAGCTCGTCCTGACGTTTAGCCCATCAAAATCACGTTATCCAGCACGTGGATGATGCCGTTGTCGGCTTCGATGTCGGCGGCGAGCACCGTGGCATTTTTCACCTCAAAGCCCCCATCGCCCTCGAAAGGGCCATCGATGGGGATAGGAGCCCCTTCGAGCGACTCCACCGTGCCCAGCTTGATTAGCTCGTCCTTGGTGTACTTGCCCGCTACAACATGGAACTTGAGAATGCGGCCGAGCTGGGGCGGATTCTGCACCAGGGTTTGCACGGTGCCGGGGGGCAGCTTGGCAAAGGCGGCATCATTCGGCGCAAAGACCGTGAAGGGACCAGGGCTTTGCAGCGCTTCCACCAGTCCGGCGGCCTGGACGGCGGCGACCAGGGTCGAGAAACCTTCGGTGCTGACGGCGATATCGACAATGGTAGGCATAGGGAATTTGGGATTTGCGATTTTGGATTTTGGCGAGTGAGGGGACTAGAAACCCGGTTTCTGACAATCTACCGATACTCCTGCCGCTGAACGTCACGCAGGCGGGCTTCGGGGCGCACAAAGCGATCGATCTGGGCCTCAAAGAACTGGCGGTTGGCCATCAGGTGGCGAGGGTTTTGGTCATCCAGGGGGTAGAGCAGGGCGGTGCGCAGGGCCTGGATCACCGCCGAGGTGACGTTGTACATCGATCGCTGAAAGGTCACCCCCAGCTGAATCAGCATGTCGTCTTCGCCCCGGCAGTACTGGTTGTAATAGTCGAGCAAATACGGGGGCAGGAAGTGGAGCATATCCTGCATCAGCAGGGTGGGGGGAATGCCCGCGCTGCCCACGGGGAAGACATCGGCGTAGAGAATGCCGTAGTGGAAGTCGTTTTGATCCTGGGGTACCTGCCCGGCCTGGGCATTGTAGGACTTGGTGCCTCGGAAGGGAGCGGTGCGGTAAAAAACGGCCTCGACGTAGGGCAGTGCCGCTTCGTAGAGCCAGGTGAAGCCGCAGGATTTGGGGATCAGCTCAAAGCATTCGTCACCCACGTAGACGTGGTGGTAGATGGGCCGACCGGCGACGGCAAAAATGCCGTTGACCAAAAAGTCCATGGCGTCGGGCACGCCCTTAAACCCGCCCTCGTCGTAGATGTCGCTCATCTCAAAAAAGACCGGAGCCATCACTTCCCAAAACAGACCCAGGTTTGAGTAGTAGGAGAGTTCGCGGCACTTTTCGTAGAACATTTCCGGGAACAGCTTGTGCAGCCCCAGCATGACTGGATTGCCCTTGAAGTAGGCGCGAATGGCGCGATCGCACGCTTCCTTATACTCCTCGGTATATAGGTAGTCGTTGAACCGCCCGCTCATGTCCTGGTGCCACAGCATCGCTTGCATGCAGGCCTCGGCAAACTCCATGTTGACGCGATCGTGCCAGAGGTGGAGAAACAGCTTGGGCAGCTTGCGCTTCGTCTCCCCTTTGGCCATAAACTCCAGCAGCTCAGGGTGGGCCGTGGCCTCGCCCCGCCAGATGCGCAGGTCGGCGGTGTCGCCGGCGTAGTGGTTGGGCAAATCCAGGTATTCCTGGGGCAAAAAGTACTTGAAGGCGGGCACGGGGTTGAGGAATACCCGCTCGGCAATGTAGAGCAGGTCGCGCCAGTAAAAATCCATCGGC
>DASQNN010000181.1:0-2118 GCA_035644955.1 Nodosilinea sp.
CAGGGTAAGCCCGTAGTTGATGCGATCGGGCCACCAGGGGCTGCGCAAAAACCGCCGCAGATCGGGGTAGCGGTTGAGTAAATTTAGCCGCAGCTGTTTCTTTTTGCTCTGGGCTGGCCAGATAATCTCTTCGGTAATAAGGCCACCCCCGGCCATCTGGGCGGCCGCCCGCTCCACCAGGTTTTCTAGCTCGCGCAGGTTGTTGGGGAAATCGTAGGACTGCAGGCGCCGTATGGCTTCGGGGGTAACGGTAATGCGCCCGGTGCCCCGGCGGCGGCAGATTAGCGATAGGTAATAGCTGACCCAGTCTTCGATGTCGGCCTTGCGCACTCGCAGGGGCGGCACCTTAATGGTTTCGTCTACTGCGTCGTTAAGGGCGGGCAACCCCTGCTCAGAAAGCAAAATAATGCGGGCTTCGGCGGTGACCAGCGGAGCGTCGCCGTTGCGGCTCACGGGGCGGTATTGGCCAGTTTTGAGCAGCTGAGCCACGGGTTCGACCAGGTCGGCATCGAGTTCGTTGGGGTTGTTGAGCACCAGGGTACCGGGGCCAAGGGCGGCCAGCAGGCCCAGTCTGCCGCCCGATCGCCCGAACAGGTCGGCCCCGCTGGTCTGGAGCTGGCCGCAATCTACTTTGATGATGGGCAGCCGTCGCTGGGTCGAGCCAAAGTGAATTAGGGCAGCGAGGTTGTCTTTTTCTAGCCCTGGTTCGCCAAAGATCAGCACCGCTCGCCGGTGGCTGGCGGCCTCGCGAATTTGGGCACGGAGGCGATCACCGTAGCGACTGCGACCAATTACCCCCCGCTTGGCCTTGGCCACCAGGTAGGGGCGCAAAATTCCCTGGCGCTCTTGCTCGCGGTCAAACTGAAACGACAGCCGCTTGACCGCATCCACCAGCTGCCGGGTAAAGGTTTGCAGAATGCCGGGGTATTGCTCGACTAGCGCCTGAAACTGGGCGCGATCGATAAACCAGAGCGTGCTGTCGGCAATGGTGCGAACGGTTTGCTCGACGGGTTGATCTAGCAGCAGCGCCTCTAAGTTGAGTACCGCGCCGGGCAAAAAACTGACGCCTCCCAGCTCGGCCTCGGTTGCGAGCTTGCCCTGCCAGACGATGTAAAGCCCGGCTGGGTCTTGCCCGGCCTCAACCACCGTTTCCCCCGCCGCCAGGGTAATCGCCTGTAGCTGACGGGCCAGGGGGGCCAGGGTAGTTGCCGGCAGCAGGCTGAGGGGCGTGCGCTCCTGCAAAAAGATTACCCGGTCAGATATAGTCATGGCAGTTCACCCACGTTCTACACCATGTAGCCCCATGATGATGGTAAATGACCTCTGGGTGCCCCTGGCATTACTCAGCTTAATCATTGCGGCGGCGATCGCCTTTAGCCGCGCCAAATAGGGCAAGCGCCACGGGTCTGAGGCCGCCGAAAACAAATCAAAAGCCGATCAGCATTACCAACAGTTGCTCGCAGAAAGCTGATTTTCGAACTCCAATTAGGATCCAATTACCCTAGCGGCGGTAACAGCGGCCAATAAATCTCCATGGACCGCCTTAGAGCAGCCAATCACCATGCCGGGGCGGAGGTAATGGCTACAGGTGTGCAGCGGCGGTGGCGGATCCCCCGTGAACGTCGTGACGATATAGCCCATTTCCTGAGCCATAAAAGCTAGGGCTGCCCCGTCGATAAACTGCCCCTTGGCCAAGACCGCCCCGGCCAGGTCGCCGCTGAGCAGGCCGTTAAAGTTGGGAATTTGGCTGTCTTTGGAGTAATCGGTTTTGGTGTGGTACACCCGGTAGCGATCGCCAATGTGGGGCACCAAATCCCCCATCTTCCAGCCCAGGCAGATGGCTGGGGTAGGATTTTCCACCTTGAGCCGGGTACAGTCCTCCAGGGATTGATCCAACGTGCCCTTGAAGGTGCCCTCCCCCCGCAGCGTGTAGTAGTAGATGCCCTGGCCAGGGGTGATGGCGATCGCCGCCTCGTACTCATCGGCATTGAGAATGCCCAGAATAATCTGGTAGTTCGAGTGGCCGTCTAGGTAAAACTGGGTGCCGTCGATGGGGTCGAGGGTAATTAAATAATCGCCCGCCGGCCCCAGGTCAATAGCGCGAAAGTACTTGGTGTT
>DASQNN010000182.1:0-9710 GCA_035644955.1 Nodosilinea sp.
TCCTAGATTCGCCCCACAACTATGTATTCGGCCATTCCTCCTGGGCTTCGTCCTTAGTATTGGTGCGCCGCGCAGGGGTCTGGCGCTCAAAGGTCATGTGAATATTGCGGCTTTGCTCGCCGTCGGCTGCCACCGCCATGATCGGGTACTCAATAGTGCCGTCCTGGAAGGAAATCTGGAACCGGAAGGTGCCGTCTTCGTTGAGCTGAATTGGCGTGCCCCCCACGGTCACGGTGGCATCGGGTTCGGTGGCGCCGTAGACGATTAGTTCGGCATCGGCCACCAGCCAAAACTTGCGGGGCCGCACTGGTGGAGCCGAGGCCGAGAAGCCAGCCCCAGACATGGTCAAACCGGCAATCCCCGACATTGTTAGGCTGCCGAGGCCCGACATCGTTAGCCCTGGAAACGCTGCCGTGAGGCCAGGGAACCCAGACAGGGTAAAGCCCGACACCCCCGACATGGTCAGCCCCGGCCCCATCGCCGCTGCCCCCGAAGGGAAGACGAAGGAGCTAACCGGCGGTGCCATTGACCCGGTGACGTGCTGCATAGAGCCAAACAGAGAGCCATCGACCCGCAGGGCTTCGCCCCCCTGAGCCAGGACGTAGAGCTGTTCGTGCAGCCCGGCATCGGCCCCAGCGGTGCTGGGGTTTGCCAGAGTCATGATGGTCTTGCCGCGCAGGTTTTCGTCCCAGGTGACGGTGAGAAAATGCTCGTCGGTCCAGTCGGAGGGGTAGACGGGAGGAATGCGAACGGTATTGGAGCGGGCCAGCACCAGCCAGCGGCCATCGCCCGTTAGGTAGCCGATCTCGACCTGGTAGTCGCGATCGCTAACCGGAATCTGCATATACCACTCGCGCGCCACTTCGTCGCAGCCCACCTGCTGCAAACTGTGGGGCGCCTGGGTATCTAAACTGATGCCGGTCACGTCGTATAGACGCAGGGCCAGGTGCTCGCCCCCCTGGCGGCGCAGTTCTTCTTTGTGGGTGTGGGGCGTATCCCAGTAGGCGTAGGCCCACTGGGGGTCGCGGGGCATCAGCACAATGCGGCTTTCGCCGTAACCGCCGGGCAGGGGCGGCAAGCCATCGTCAATGGTAGAGAGATCCAAATCCCCCTCGGTGGGGCGACCCACCACGTTAAACTTGCTAGCTTCCACCGCCGACTGGTCTTCGGTACTGGCCAGCGAGGCCGCCGCCGCCCCGGCCAGGCCCGCCAATCCCAAAGCAGCCGGCATAGCGGCAGGCATGGCCGCCAGGGTTGGTTCGGGAGGCGGAGCGACTGGCTCCGAGGGTTCAGGGGCCAGAGCCATCTCATCTACCGTAATGATGTCGGGTTCAGGAATGATTTCGGGCTCAGGGTCCACCACCGGAGGCTCAGGGTCCACCACCGGAAGCACCACCAATGGTTCAAGCGCGGGAGGCATCGCCGCCGCTACAGGTTCATCCGGCTCAGGGTTCACCACCGGAAGCTCAGGGGCCACTACTGGAGGCTCAGGGTTGACGACCGGAAGCACCACCAATGGTTCGGCCGCAGGGGGCATCGCTGCTTCCACAGGTTCATCCTCCACAATAGGAGGCACCACGGGCGGATCCACTGGGGCAACTGCGTCTACGGGCGCATCAACCGGGTGGGGAACGGGGTGTTCGGGGATAGGCGGGTCCACAGGGGTGGTATCGGCACCGGGGGCCGCCCCTGGTCGGCTGCGACCGAGCAACCAGGCCAACCCGCCCAGGGCCGCCAGGGGCAGCAGCAGCCACCACCAGGCAAAGCCGCCGTCGTTGTCGGTATTTGTCGGAGTCGTTGTTGGCGTTTGGGCAGCTGGGTCGGCGGGCACCGGGGTTGCCGCTGGAGTGTCTGCAGGGTCGCCGGCACCGGTTACCCCTGCCGTTACCGCTCCGACTTCGGCAACCTGCGCTGCGGTCAGGGCCTCTAGCCCTTCAGGAGAAGCCAGGTAACCCAAAAAGGCCGCCACCGCAGGGCTGGCCTCGCCGCTGTAAACAAAGTAGCGGGGCTGCGAGTAGGGGTAGCGGGGGTCGTCGGGCAGGGTCTGGTGCATGGGCACAATGACGACTCCCGGCTGGTCGATCACGTGGGGGGCGATCGCATAGCTAATGCCGTCGTCATTCAGCGCCTGAATCACCGCTGCCGTGTCATCTTCAGCCACCGTGTCGGCCGTAGCTCCGGCTTCGAAGGGGGCCGTGTTAAAGACGTCGTACTGGCTCAGCGAGCGACGGGTATCGCTATCTTCGGGTCGATCGACAAAGCGAATCGGCCCAGGCTCGCCCCCCACCTCTGACCAGTCAGTAATTTCGCCCCGAAACATAGCGGCAAACTGCGCAAAGGTCAGGCTGCCCGAGAACGGGTTGTCGGGGCCAATAATAACGGCAATTTTGGATCGCTCTAAATCCACAGTATTTAAGCCCTGGGCTTGCTCGGCCTCAGTCAGGGGTCGCCCGATCGCCGCTAAGTCAACATCACCGTCGACCAGGGCCGCGATCGCCTCATCGCTGCTGGTTACCTCCACGCCCACTTCAGTACCGTCGTAGGCCGCCTCAAACTCCTGCTTTAGGGCATTGGCAGCAAAGCCCAGGTTAGGGGAACTCTGAATCGATAGCGTGGTGCCCGCAGGTACCGTTTCAGGCAGCGAAAACGTCGGAGTCACCTGGGCCAGGGCAAAATGCCGCAGATCGGGGTGAACGGCCGGGCTAAGAGCAAACAGTGCGGCAACGAGAAGCTTGACTGAATACTGCATCGTTTGACGGGGGAGGCAAAGAACTGAAGGCCAGGCAAATGTACCAAGTCCATTGGAAAACCAGGAGTATGCTAACTCGCAGAACCCGTTGATTAACCCAGATTTGGTGCGTACCCGAGAATTACGCTCAACTATTGCAGTATTCGCCAGGGGAGTCAATGGTAAAACGCCAGCGGCACCCAGGGCCAGTTCTGGGCTCTAAATGCTCAGATTTACCGATAAATAAGCCATTTTGAGCGGTCAAAAGACAGCCCTGACGAAGCCAACCCTCCGCAGGCCACCCTCAGCTGCCATTAGCACAGGCACACAATCCGGCAAGAATGCTCCCAAAAGCCCGCCTTCAATCCGGGTTGAAAATCGACCCGGCAAATTTTTGCTCCACCGTCGGCCCGGCGCCCTCATTTAATTCCCGCAAACAGGCCCTAGACAGGGTTTGAGAGCAAGCCGGTCGCCCCGGCATCGGGTTTTCCACAGCCGGCTTTTCTACCTCCTGGTAGACCGGCTCGGCCGGGCAGCGCCCTACCCACCCGAGTTCAGCGAGTTATCATGGGAAAACCATTGACATTTCTTAACAAACCCTAAAACGATTCATTCCTCGATTACTCAGCCCGACTATTTAGCAAGACTGATTTATTCATGACGGCTTCTTCCCCCTCAACCGGCGGCATCAAAGGCTTTGTGGAGAATCGCCTTCTCCTCGGCCAGCCCCTGACCTCAGAACTCGCGGCCATTTTGCTGGTGTATTTTGTGCAGGGCATTTTGGGCCTAGCGCGGCTGGCGGTGAGCTTTTTTCTCAAGGATGACCTAGGCTTAACCCCCGCCGAGGTGGCCGCCCTCACCGGGATCGCCACCCTGCCCTGGACGGTAAAGCCCGTGTTTGGCCTGCTGTCGGATGGGTTGCCCATCTTCGGCTACCGGCGGCGACCCTATCTCATTCTCTCGGGGCTGCTGGGAGCGGGGGCCTGGCTGGCCCTGGCCACGGTGGTGCAGACGGGGTGGGCGGCGATCGCCGCGATTACCCTCAGCTCCCTCTCCGTAGCTGTCAGCGACGTCATTGTTGACTCCCTCGTAGTCGAGCGGGCGCGGGGCGAATCCCTAGGGAAAGCCGGCACGTTACAGTCTCTGGCCTGGGGCACCTCGGCCGTGGGCGGCGTGCTCACCGCCTACCTAGGCGGAGCGCTGCTCCAGCACGTCAGCACCCGCACCGTCTTTGGCATTACCGCCACCTTTCCGCTGATTGTGTCGGTCGTGGCCATGCTAATTGCCGAAGACCCGGTAGACTCCCCCAGTTGGGCGGTCGTCAACCACCAGGTCAAGCAGCTCTGGCAGGCCGTGCGCCAGCGCGCGATCTGGATGCCCGCTCTATTTCTATTTCTCTGGCAGGCTACCCCCACCGCCGATGCCGCCTTCTTTTTCTTCACCACCAACGACCTGGGCTTTCAGCCCGAGTTTTTGGGCCGGGTGCGGCTGGTGACCAGCCTGGCGGCGCTGCTGGGCATCTGGGTGTTTCAGCGGTTTTTGCGCACGGTGCCCTTTCGCACCATTTTTGCCTGGTCCACGGTGCTCTCCAGCGTGCTGGGTATGACCATGCTGCTGCTGGTCACCCACGCCAACCGCACCCTGGGCATTGGCGACGAGTGGTTTAGCCTGGGCGACAGCCTGGTGCTCACGGTCATGGGCGAGATCGCCTTTATGCCCGTGCTGGTGCTCTCGGCCCGGCTCTGCCCTGCCGGGGTAGAGGCCACCCTATTTGCCCTGCTGATGTCGGTGGTGAACTTGGCCGGGCTGCTCTCCCACGAGCTGGGGGCTGTGCTTACCCACTGGCTCGGCGTCACCGAAACCAACTTCGACAACCTGTGGGAATTGGTGCTGATTACCAACCTCACCACCCTGCTGCCCCTGCCCCTGCTGTTTTTGCTGCCGACCTCCTCCTCTCAGAGCGTAGGCAACAGCCATCCCGAGATCCTTCCCCCCGCCGAGACTCCCATGATTTCAACCACCCTCTTTGCTCCCCACCCAACCGAGCACCCGGTTCCGGTCGGCGACCCCGACTAGCCCAAGGCTAACGCCGCTCGCTGCGCCTGAAACAGGTTTGCTGCGGTGTCCCTACCTGTCTAATCCCCTTATCTACCCCCTGAAATGCCTACCTACCCCATCATCAACTCCCCCACCATGACCGCCCCCGAGGGTGGTTCCACGGCCGCCTTCTCCGTCGAAGACTGGAGCAGTGGCTACCGCTCCCAGCCCAACGAGCACAGCTACTGGGTCACCGACATTGAGGGCACCATCCCAGCGGCGATCGAGGGCACCCTATTTCGCAACGGCCCCGGTCTGTTGGATGTTCAAGGCCACCCCGTCAAGCACCCCTTCGACGGCGACGGCATGATCAGCAGCATCGCTATTCAAAACGGGCGGGCCTACTTTCGCAACCGCTTTGTGCGCACCGAGGGCTACGTAGCTGAGCAAGAGGCCAAAAAGCCGCTGTTTCGCGGCGTGTTTGGCACCCAAAAACCCGGTGGCCCCCTGGCCAACGCCTTCGATCTCAAGCTGAAGAATATTGCCAACACCCACATTGTCTACTGGGCCGACAAGCTGCTGGCCCTGTGGGAAGCCGCTGAACCCCATCGTTTGGATCCCTCTACCCTGGAAACCCTGGGCCTGGATTATCTAAATGGGCTGATTTCCCCCGGCGGGTCGTTTACCGCCCATCCCAAAATCGACCCCGGCCACCACGGTGACGAGCGGCTGGTGGGCTTTTCGGTGAAAACCGGCCTGTCTAGCACCATTACCCTCTACGAGCTAGACACCGAGGGCAATGCGATCAGTCAGCACCGCCACACTATCCCCGGCTTTGCCTTCATCCACGACTTTGCCCTCACCCCCAACTACGCCATCTTCTTTCAAAACCCAGTGAGCTTTGGGCCAGTACCATTCCTGCTAGGCCTCAAAGGAGCGGCAGAATGCATTAACTTCAACCCCAAAGAACCGACCAAAATTCTGATCATTCCCCGCAATGGCGACCCCATGCAGGTAATTGAGACCGACCCCTGCTTTGTGTTTCACCATGCCAACGCCTTTGAGCAAGAGGGCAAGGTGGTGGTCGACTCAATTTGCTACGGCAGTTTTCCTTCCCTAGATGGCAGCAGCGACTTTCGCGAAGTCGACTTTGACAGCGTTCCGGCGGGGGAACTGTGGCGCTTTAGCCTCGACATGGCGGTGGGTACGGCAGAGGTCAGCAAGCTGGTGACCCGCTGCGTGGAGTTCCCCACCCTGCACCCCGACGCCCTAGGGCGGCCCTACCGTCATCTATTTATCGGTACCGCCCATGAGCCCCAGGGCAATGCTCCCCTGCAAGCCCTGCTCAAGCTCGACACCCACACCGGTGAGACCGAGGTGTGGAGCGGTGCCCCGCGTGGGTTTATGGGCGAGCCTCTGTTCGTGCCCCGTCCCCAGGGCCAGGGCGAAGACGATGGCTGGGTGCTGGTGCTGATGTACAACGCCGAGCGCCGCTGCTCTGACCTGGTGATTTTGGATGGCCGCGATATTACCGCTGGCCCCGTAGCGCGGCTCAAACTGCCTCACCACGTGCCCTACGGCCTGCACGGCAGCTTTGTACCCCACTACTTTGGCCCTGCCGACAGCGCTGGAGAGACTCAGGGTTAGAATTAATCTAACTAGAACAATAAGGGCTGCTGCCTATGAACGCTGCTTCCTCAGCTCAGGCCGCGCAGGAGCCGTTTATCTCGGTTGTGCGAGAGCTGGCACGAGCCTACCAGGCGTTTTCGGCCTATTCCGATGCCCATGTGCGGCAGTTCGACCTCACCCCCGCCCAGTTTGATGTAATCGCTACCCTGGGTAATACCCAGGGCATGACCATGGGCGACATTGGCGAAAAAACGCTGATTACCAAGGGCACCCTTACCGGGGTGGTCGATCGCCTGGTGCAAAAGCAGCTGGTACAGCGGGAGACCCCCGCCGACAACCGCCGCAGCGTGATCGTGCAGCTTACGCCAGCGGGCCACCAGCTGTTTGAGTCTGCCTTTCCGGCCCACGTTGCTCACCTTAAAGAACGCTTTGAGCAGCTTGACCCATCTGACCTGGAGTTGCTGCGGGTGCTGCTGGGGCAGCTCCGCCAGGCGTTTTAGCGCCAGAGGTATTTCTGTTGTTTTCTGTCCTGTACCTGTGCCATTCCCAGGCCCCGTGCGACAATAGCGGCGTCGTTTAGCCCAGCTTTTCCCATGAGTGGCGACACCATCTTTGGCAAAATCATCCGCAAAGAGATTCCGGCCAACATAGTTTACGAGGATGATCTCTGCCTCGCCTTCACTGACGTCAATCCCCAGGCCCCAACCCACGTTCTGGTCATTCCCAAACAGCCGATTCCCAGCCTTGCCGACGCAACCCCAGACGACAAAGAACTGTTGGGTCATTTGTTGCTAACGGTTAAGCAGGTTGCCGATCAGATGGGCCTAACCGAGAACGGCTATCGAGTAGTAATAAACACCGGTACTGACGGCGGCCAAACGGTTTTTCACCTGCACCTGCACCTGCTTGGGGGGCGCAGCTTAGGTTGGCCGCCGGGTTGAGGTAGCTCTTCCTCAAGTCCAGTGGAGATCTGCCTTTGATAGCGCTACAACCCCGAGCTGGGGTTGGGCCATTTACTTTTGTGCAACGAAATAAACTTTCTTTTCTCACCGTTTTCTAGAGAAAAGAGAAACTTTACACTGCATATGGATGGGTAGACATAATTTATCGACTCATCCAGCAATCATTTTTCGTTGTTATTTATTGGCCCTCTTACTATGACTACTACTCTTCGCGCCCGCGATAACGTGGGAGCCTGGGAGCGGTTTTGTCAGTGGATTACCAGCACCGAAAACCGCCTCTATGTGGGCTGGTTTGGCGTTCTGATGATCCCCACCCTGCTAACCGCAACCATCTGCTTTGTAATCGCCTTTATCGCCGCTCCTGCGGTCGATATCGACGGCATTCGTGAGCCCGTCGCTGGCTCCTTGATGTACGGCAACAACATCATCTCCGGTGCGGTGGTGCCGTCGTCTAACGCCATCGGCCTGCACTTCTACCCGATCTGGGAAGCCGCCTCTCTCGATGAGTGGCTGTACAACGGTGGCCCCTACCAGCTGATTGTGTTCCACTTCCTGATTGGCATTTTTGCCTATATGGGTCGTCAGTGGGAACTGAGCTACCGCCTAGGCATGCGCCCCTGGATCTGCGTAGCTTACTCGGCTCCTCTGTCTGCCGCTGTGGCTGTATTCCTGATCTACCCCCTGGGCCAAGGTTCGTTCTCCGACGGCATGCCTTTGGGGATCTCGGGCACCTTCAACTTCATGCTGGTGTTCCAGGCAGAGCACAACATTCTGATGCACCCCTTCCACATGCTGGGGGTAGCCGGTGTGTTTGGTGGCTCTCTGTTTTCTGCCATGCACGGTTCGCTGGTGACTTCTTCTCTGGTGCGTGAGACCACCGAGACCGAGTCGCAGAACTACGGCTACAAGTTTGGCCAGGAAGAAGAGACTTACAACATCGTGGCCGCCCACGGCTACTTCGGTCGTCTGATTTTCCAATACGCCAGCTTCAACAACAGCCGCTCTCTGCACTTCTTCTTGGGTGCGTGGCCGGTGATTGGCATCTGGTTTACCTCGTTGGGCATCAGCACGATGGCGTTCAACCTGAACGGGTTCAACTTCAACCAGTCGATTCTGGATTCTCAGGGTCGGGTGATTGGCACCTGGGCCGATGTGATCAACCGGGCGAACCTGGGTATGGAAGTGATGCACGAGCGCAATGCTCACAACTTCCCCCTTGACCTGGCGGCTGCCGGTGAGGCTACCCCCGTTGCGTTGCAGGCTCCTGTAATCAACGGCTAAGTTGTGAAACTTGGGGCGAGGTTTGCGCCTCGCCCATCCTGTAAACAGGTCGAATGAAGGTTTGAAACGCCCTAGAGTTCTGGGGCGTTTTTTGTCGGGCTAGGGGTTGGGAAAGAAGGCTTCGTCGAGAATTTGGGCCAGGGTATAGGGGCAGTCCACGGGAAAAGTGCTGTAGTCGAGGTTGGTGTCTTGCACGGCTAGGTCTTGGCCGAGTTGATAGGCGATTCTCCAAAGGAGAGGCTTCGCCAACGCCAGCGCTTCTGCCAAATAGGGCTTCAGACTAGGATTGTCGCTCAACACTAGCTGAACCTGAGTGCGCTGCTCTCGAATAGTGGCCCGCCAGCTATTGCCCCGTCGCTCTGGTTGGTAGTGTCACTTCAGCAGATGCCCCACCAGCACACTCAGCCGATTTCTCAGTTCTTGCCGTTCACGCCGTCCCAAATCTTCGAGTTCCTCTACGAGGTGGGGCAGATCTAGCTTTTCCCACAGGTTTTGCTCTAGCAGCTGGGTTTGCTGCTGAGTCCAGGCGTAGAAATCTGTCTCGTAAAGGCTGGCCATGGTATGTGCCTGTTTTGCAAGCCGAACTATAGTTCATCTTAGAAGAAGCGCCTCTCGTAGGGGCGAGCGGCCATAAAGCCTTTGGCTGGGCTGCGCCTATGCCCTTACCCAAATTCATGCCTCAGTTCAGCAACGCCCCTTTTTCGGGGGGCGATCGGGTGAGGCGCAGCGTTTAGTAATACAATGCATTTTCCTAGAGTGCGGTAGGAAATACCTGTTTGATGAGGATTTACGGGCATGAGAGGGCGCATAGACCAGGCTGGTCACTCGATCACCGCGATCCTCGCTTCATTGAAGCCTTTCAGCCGCTATGGGCCTGGCTGTATGAGCACTACTTTCACGTCCAGACCGAGGGGTGGGAGCAGATTCCCGATGGTCAGCTCATGATTGTCGGCTCTCACAACGGTGGGTTGGCGGCTCCCGACATGTATATGATGATCTACGACTGGGTCAGGCGCTTTGGGGCTGAGCGGCCGGTCTATGGGCTGATGCACCCCAAGGTGTGGCAGGCCTGC
>DASQNN010000183.1:0-3127 GCA_035644955.1 Nodosilinea sp.
GGAATCAGCACCGCAAACCCCCAGGCCAGCGACAGGACGAGCTGCGGCACCGGAAACACCCGCTTTGCCAGAGGGTAGAACAGGATAAACGGCACCGCCAGCACGCACAGCCAAAAGCTGAGCGCGTTGAGGTAGAGAGACAGCCCGTAGGCGCAAAGCAACGACACAGCCAGTACCCCAATCCCCACCTGCACTGAGAGATCGCGGGCGGCTAAGGGGCGGGTGCGGGTGCGTGCCACGTGGGGATCAATATTGCGATCCCACAGGTCGTTGACGACGCAGCCGGCCGCACTGGTGGCCAAGGTGCCTAAAATAATCACGCCAACCAGAGGCAGGGGGGGGTAACCTTCGGCAGCCAGCACCACCGACCACAGGGCCGGAATCATTAAAATCAGTCGCCCCGTGGGCTTGTCCCAGCGCAGCAGGCGAATAATGGCATCCAGCGTGGAGGATTTGGGACGGGTGGAAGGACTCGCCATAGTCGCCAACGATCGCTAATAGGTACAGTCTTCAGCATAGCGGCCCCAGGCCAGGCCAAAAGCGCTGGCGGCGGGGTAATAGCCCGGCTAAGCCACTGGCTCAGAGCGGTAAATTTTCATACCCTTGGCGGTTAGAAAGCCTAAATTGATAGGTTCTGAGGGGTCTGCCCGATTGCGTAGCAGGGCGGTAAAGCCCCCGGCCCCCAGCCTCGACTGGGGCCAAAGCCGGTAGCAGGGAAAGGAAGCCAGGGAAGAGGCATGGCTAGCCAACGCGGGTACGGCTACCGCTTCAAACTGGGGAAACTGTTTGACCAGCCACGCTACGACTTGCTCGTTTTCTTCGATCGAAAAGGTGCAGGTCATATAGGCCAGGTAGCCGCCGCTGGCCACGGTCTGGGCAGCGCTGGCGAGAATGCGTTTTTGGCGGCTAGCGTTTTTCTTGATGTTGATCGGGTGAAAGCAGCCCAGGGCCTGGTCACCCTTAGCGAGCAGCGACTGCCCACTGCATGGGGCATCGACAACAACCACTGAGGCGGCGTGGCGCAGCTGTTCGGCAAAGGTCTGAGGGTCGAGGTTAAACACCAGGGCCTCGGTAGCGCCGCAGCGCTTGAGGTTAGAAATGAGGATTTTGACCCGCTTGCGAATCACCTCGTTGCACCAGAGGTGGGCAGGGCTGAGAGCTTGCCGCGCCAGCAGGCTTTTGCCCCCTGGGGCAGCACAGAGGTCGAGCACCGACTCGACGGGGGCCTCGATGGCGGCCAGCACAGCGGCGGAGAACACGGAGGCGGTATCTAGGCAGTAGTAGGCACCGGCTTGGTGGAGAGGATGCTGGCCGGGACGCTGGTCGGCAGGGAGGCGATCAACCCAGGCGGGCTGCCAGGGCAGAGGGGGCGCGATCGCAAAGGGAATATCCCCAGGGCGCGGCTGCGTCCACACAATGGCCGCAGGAAAAGGCTGGGGGTTGGTTAAAGCTTCGACAAAGGCAGCGCGATCGCGCTCCTCCGCAAATAACCGACGACTTAGTTTCAGCAGCAGATTAGATGGTTCGCCCATAGGGCAGGATTATGCCACACCATCCGACCACAGTGCACAGGGCGGGCGTCTGCCCTCACATTACGGAGGCAAAACTGTTAGCTTTAGCCGACCTAGCCTTTGACCTAAATGTGTATCAAAAGAAAGATGCTGTTGAAAGTAATAAGGTTGGCACAATTAACAACCCGCAATACTATCATTTGCTACTTTGAATACAGAAATAGCTCAACAAAATTGGTTACTGCCCTCACTAGTCAAGAGGGATACTACCCATGTTTTGACTGATCCCCGCTAATTTTACGTTGCTTAAAGTTTTTCAAATCATTCATTCACAAAATTGTGAATGCGCTTAAAGCAAACATGAAGAAAACTTGAAGGCCGTTTTCACAGACTCAATCTCCGCATCCCTGTAGAACCCAGGTGTTTGAGTCTTATGACAGATGATCCCCATTTTTTCAAGCGTGAAAATGTAGGGGTTATGTGCAGCTTTTAGGAAGCCACTATGAAATCAGCGCAGTGCCAGGTGTCCTCTTGTAGTCGCTGCCGTTTTTATACCCCAGAGGGTCGTCGAGGAGGGCAGTGTAGCCAGCTGGGAGTGCCGGTAGAAAGCCGCTGGGAACCTTGTTCTTTGGCTGTGCCGGTGTTTACAACTCCGCTGGTGGAGATGAAGTCCCTAGACTTTTTGCCCCAGACCCGTGAGCTTACGTTTTCGGATGTTTTGCTAGAGACGTCGCTGCTAGAGGCGGCGCTAGAGGCCCCCGCCGTGTCTGGCCATCAAAAGGTCACCAGCTATCCCAAGCCGGTTCACGCTCACATTTCTCGCTAGGGTAACCCTGTGGTGCATTATTTGCTCCAACAAAATTGGCCCTGGCACCATTGCCACATCGACTAGGACAACCTGCTACTAGGAGAGTACAGCGCCGAGCCTACGCCCCTACGGTTTGGCTTCCTAGGAATTAGGGTTATGTGATTCGGATTTCGGATAAAACGGCTTTACCGTTACACCTTTGGGGTGCATGGCTTTACCACTCAAGGCTGGCTCGGAGTCGCTTGCCAGGTCTAGAATGCGGTGGTTCAGGCCCGGCTTGATTGGGCCATCGTCCACCTGGGTACCTTGAACACCGTGACACAGCCGCTTCAATAGGGGGGTGTCGTGACTGATGGCGATTACCCCCACCTGATTTTGGCGGGCAAACTCTAGAATCACCTGCCAGATTAGAGCCTGGGTGTTGGCGTCTAGCATGGCGGTCATTTCGTCAGCGATCAGGTAGCGGGTCTGGCGGTTGAGCACCCGAGCGATCGCCACCCGCTGCAGCTCTCCCCCACTCAGCTCGTGGGGGTAGCGGGTCAGCCAGCCGGGGTGAATGCCCAGGGCATCGAGGTGGTGCAGCCCCGGCGTCGGCTCATCGGCAATCACCAAGTCGGCCTGAGTAACCACCGCCGTAGACACCAGCACCCGCCGCGCCATGCCCCCCGACAGCTGAAACGGGTAGCGCTGCCGGGTCGTCGCGGGCAACTCATAGCGGGCAAAGGTGCGATCGACCGCCGCCCGAGCGGCCCCGGCCGACAGGCCATTTAGCAGACCCACCCGCTGCACCTGCTGACCCATCGTCATC
>DASQNN010000184.1:0-5137 GCA_035644955.1 Nodosilinea sp.
GGGGCGATCGCGGCTACTTCCCTCAGCTTTATCTCCAAAGCGGCATTGGATGCCGATATTCCCGCTCAAATTGGTCTGCTCAAGTCGGCGGTGGCGGTGGCTAACTGTCGCAGTCTCAGTAAAGCCGACATGAAGCTCAACACCTACCAGCCCCGCATGGAGGTCAACGCAGAAACCTACGAGGTGCGGGCCGACGGCGATCTCCTGACCTGTGAACCCGCAGAGGTGTTGCCCATGGCCCAGCGGTACTTTCTGTTTTGATGGGCCATCTAAGGGGTTTTTAGAGAAAACATGCCCATAATTAGCCTCGCCCTGCATCCTACTCCCCATTCCGCCTCTTCCTTAGGAAGGATGGCGAAGTTATAGAGTTTGCCTAGCCTGAAAATATTCCCTAGGGGCCCCCTATCTCCGCCTGGGGTATTGCTCCTAGGGCAACTCACTCAGCCTCATTATTGCCGCCACCCGAGCCCCAAAAGTCGACCTAAAAGCGTCGCGCGAGTTCCCAAAGCGGCAATACTTTGCGGCTATCATAAATTTATTGAGAATGTCATCAGTCGGTGGCAGATTTCCAAGTGTCCACAGTAGAATAGAGTAAAGCGGAGACGAAAGTTTCCGTTCACTCCTCACACCACATCCCGCCCAGTCCATTGGTCTGGGCGGTTTCTTTTGGGGGACGAATGACTGTTCTAAACCGCTGCAATCAGGCCATTTTTGCGAAATGAGTCCGGTTTTGCTAACTATTTGCTAACTAGATGTTGCCAACTCGCCCAAGTTTGCCGGGGGTTGGCTATGGTAAGATTGCGTGTGGTCAACAACGGCAAGGAACACTAGGCATGGCAGCCGCTCAGGTAACAGATTCTACTTTTAAGCAAGAAGTTCTCGAAAGCACCGTTCCCGTATTGGTCGACTTTTGGGCCCCTTGGTGTGGCCCCTGTCGCATGGTGGCCCCGGTGGTAGAAGAAATTGCTGAGCAATACGATGGTCAAGTGAAGGTCGTCAAGGTCAACACCGACGAAAACCCCAGCGTGGCTAGCCAGTACGGCATCCGCAGCATTCCCACCCTGATGATCTTCAAAGAGGGGCAGCGGGTAGATATGGTGGTGGGCGCAGTACCCAAAACCACCCTGGCCAACACCCTCGAAAAGTACCTCTAGGCCTAGCCGCTTTCTGGTTTCCACTTATTGTCTAGCACCTAGTTAGATGAGGGACTCTGATCCCTATGCCTTAACGCTAAATAACCCGGCGACCCTCTAGGGAGACATTAGTTTCTCCCCAGAGGGTTTTTGAACGGTAAGAGGCAGAATTGTCGCTAAAATAGAGTGCTGCCTCTATGGAACCAACAGCTTATGGTTGCGCTTCCCTCGGATTTACCCTCTAGCCTGCAGGCCGATTTGGCAGCGGTGCTAGAACAACTGCCCCATCTAGAGCACGGCAGGCTCATTCGCCAGGTGCTAGAGACCCTTTTGCGCATGGTGGGGCGCGAGGCAGACCGCCTAGACTGGAAGATCTTGAGCCATGCTCTGTTGGATATGGAGCAGGGGTTTCAGATCTTTCATCCCTACCGCCACGTCCGCAAAATCACTATATTTGGCTCCGCCCGCACCGGCGCTATGAGCCCCGACTATCAGCTCGCCGAGCAGTTTGCCAAGCAGGTTACCGAGCTGGGCTTCATGGTTATGACCGGGGCCGGGGGCGGCATTATGGAGGCGGGCAACGCTGGGGCCGGTCCTGAGCAGTCCTTTGGCCTCAATATTCAGCTGCCCTTTGAGCAGGGGGCAAACCCGGTCATGGCGGGTGACCCCAAGCTGATTAACTTCAAATATTTCTTTACCCGCAAGCTCTTCTTTTTGCGCGAAAGCGACGCCCTAGTCTTGTTTCCCGGCGGCTTTGGCACCCAGGATGAAGCCTTTGAGTCGCTGACGCTGATTCAAACCGGCAAGGCCGACCCCATGCCCGTCGTGCTGGTTGACCATCCGGGCGGCAACTACTGGCAGGGGTGGGATAGCTACATTCGCAACCACCTGTTGAGTCGGGGACTGATTAGCCCCGACGACCCCAGCCTCTACACCATGACCGACAATGTGGACGATGCCTGCCACGCCATCAGCAGCTTTTACCGGGTGTATCACTCTTGCCGGTACACAGGCGATCGCCTGATCGTGCGGCTGAAGTGCCCGCTAACCGAGGGCGCCATTGACCTGCTCAACGAAGAGTTTGGCGACATTCTGGTCAAGGGAAAGATTGAAAAGTCTCCGGCCCTGTCCGAAGAGCAGAAAGACGAAACCGCCCCCTTGCCCCGGCTGGTGATGCACTTTAACAACCGCGACTTTGGCAGGCTGCACCAGTTTATATGGCGGCTCAACGACCTAGGCGACCACCGCCCCGAGGCCCAGCACCCCGAGCAAAAGTAGATGAGTGGGTAGGTAGATGGGTGGATGAGTCAATGGATCTGAGGTTGCCAGGTTTGATGGGCCTACTCCGATTCAGGCGACAGGCTCCCAGAGCTTTGCCAGAGCCTTGAGTAATGGACAGGTCTCGCTTACCCACCTACTCACTTACCCATTACCAACCTAATTTCCAATGGCCCAGGTTCAAGCGTTTTTAGAGCAGCTTTACCACGAGTTGAAGGGGGTTTCTGGCGGTAAAGTGGCCTCCTATATTCCTGAGCTAGCACGGGCTAACCCCGACTGGTTTGGCATCAGCATGGTCACCCTCGACGGCCGCACCTACGAGGTGGGAGATGTAGCGCAAAAATTCACTATTCAGTCAATCTCTAAGGTGTTTGTCTACGCCATGGCCCTGGAGGACTATGGCCGCGAAAAACTGCTGAAAAAAGTAGGGGTAGAACCCACTGGTGATCCGTTTAATTCACTCATTCGACTGGACGAGGACTCTAAGCGCCCGGATAACCCCATGGTGAATGCGGGGGCGATCGCCACCACCGGCCTAATTACTGGTGTCGACCCCGCTGAACGCCTCAATCGTCTGCTGGCGATGTTCGAGCGCTACGTGGGCAACGAGGTATTTGTCGATGTGTCTACCTTTATATCGGAGCGCTCCACCGGCCACCGCAACCGAGCTATGGCCCACCTGATGCTCAACTTCGGCATGATCGACCAGCCCATCGATGAAGCCCTTGATCTTTACTTTCAGCAGTGTGCGGTACTGGTCACCACCCACGATCTAGCGGTGATGGCGGCAACCCTAGCCAATCAGGGCGTTAACCCCATTACCAAGCAGCGGGCGGTGGGAACCGAGCACGTGCGCGACGTTCTCAGCGTCATGTACACCTGCGGTATGTATAACTTTGCCGGAGAGTGGGCCTTTCGGGTGGGCATTCCCGCCAAGAGTGGTGTGTCAGGCGGCATTCTCGCCGTGGTGCCCAACCAGGCGGGCATAGCGGTTTTTTCGCCCCTGCTAGACGGGCACGGCAACAGCGTCCGTGGGCTAAAGGTGTTTGAAGCTCTCTCTAGAGAATATGGCTTTCATCTGTTTGACCTCTCCCTGGGGCGCTGTAAATTCACCCATAGCGACTGAAGGCCGATCTGCAATCAATTGAGTGGGGTGGGCAGTGCTGCTACCCCGTTAGCTAAATTAGTCTTCAACGGAGATGATGCGGCGGGCCATGACACTGATGTATTCGCCGTTGCGTCCCGTGGGTACCGGATCGATCCAGGCGACTCTGGCGCAGTATCGCAGCACCTCCATGCGGTTAATGGCTGCGACGACAGCGGCATAGTCGCCAAGCAGGATATGGGTGAGGCGATCGGGCTGATAACTGGGCAGCGTAAATGTGTCGGGAAGGTTGCCCTGCCCAGGGGGTTGGTTAAACATAGTTTCAAGGGTTTAGGTGTTGGTCTTGACGGTGGTAGCTTCGGTATCGCAAAGGCCGAGCACTACTGGCTAGAGCCAGAGATTTTTAGCCGAGTCAATATTGCCAGTTGGCACAAAAAAGGATTGCCCTTGGTGGGGCATTGGCTTGGTTCATGCAGAAATACCGATAAACATGTTGCGTCAGAAGTACGTCTGATCGCTTAAAGCTATTATGTGGGCTCACCACACAAAAAGTCAATTAGATTTTATGGATTTGTCTCTAGGTCGCCGAACTGGGCCTGTTTGGCAATGATGTCAAGCAGCTTTCGCTTGGAGCGATCGGGCTCATACTTGCTGTTTTCCCACTCGCTTACGGTTTCGCGTCGCACGCCTAGCTCACTGGCAAACTGCTCCTGGTTCAAGCCCTTATAGGCTCTCAGAGCTTTAATGGCTTCCCCATTCCACTCGATTTCGCCATGCTTCCGCTGAACGTTGTAGGCAGCTTGAAAGGTTTGAAAGGTGACCCTCTGTTGAGTCAGATCGACTGAGTTGACTTGGTAACCTGCGCTTACCCAGGCTCCGGCTTGCAGGGCACTGGCGCTATCGCGATTGCTCCACCAGTTCTTTTTAACCCATGCTGAGGTGGGCAGCGAGCAACCCATCAAGGCTTCGATTTCCAGAAAGGTGAGTGTAATGGCTGATTGGTTGCAGTGTTGCAAGTGTTGAAAGAGTGGATAGTATTTGCTGCCAGGTTTAATGCTCATGGCTCATTTTGATCTGAGTAGCGGGGGCAAGAGTGCCTCTAGCTGTGCCAAGAGGGGGTCTAACTCTGAGTAAATAATTGTCCACAAAATGTCTTGATCGACTTCATCGTATTGATGGATGACAATGTTACGTAAGCCGACGATTCTTTGCCAGTCAATATCTGGATGGGCTTGTCTAAATCTATTTGAGATTCTGCGGGCGGCTTCTCCTAGATCTCAAATTGCCGCTCTACGGCGCTAATGGTGCGAATATCGGCGAGGTAGTCGTCTAGTGAAAGACTTTCTGCAAAGGTTTGAATATAGCGAATTGCTTGAGCCTATCCCATACTGATGCTATATCGCGATTACTCGGCGGCATAAATAACCTCACGAGTGCTCAAGATTTCATGGCGACGATAGGGATTCTTTAAATATTTTTTGTTGACTAGATCAACATTACGTCTAAATAGCTGTTCGATTTCTTTCTGCATTTTTATGCGATCATCCCAGCTCATACGGTGCTGGGAGTCAAAAGTCAGGAGTACATCAATATCGCTATCGGGGCGAAAGTCGTCGCGCAG
>DASQNN010000185.1:0-2594 GCA_035644955.1 Nodosilinea sp.
TGGGCAACCACTGGGCCACTGCCTACATCGAGGCTCTGGCCAATCGCGGCCTGGTGAAGGGCTACCCCGACAACACCTATCGACCCCAGGCCCCCATCAACCGCGCCCAGTTTGCCGCCCTGGTCGCCGCCAGCTATGACGTTGTGGCCCCGGTGCGCGGTGCGGTAACCTTTGTGGATGTACCTTCGACCCAGTGGGCCGCCACCGCCATCGACCAGGCCCAGCGCCGGGGCTTTTTGGGCGGCTACCCCGACCAGACCTTTCGCCCCGACCAGGGCATGGTGCGGGTGCAGGCGGTGGTCGCGGTGGCCACGGGGCTAAAGCTGCCCCCGGCCCCAGCGAGCGTTCTGGGGGTCTACCGCGATCGCGCCCAAATTCCCAGCTACGCCATCGATGCCCTGGCCAGTGCCACCCAGGCGGGGCTGGTGATCAACTACCCCGACCCGGCCCTGCTGCGCCCCCTCGAAACCATGACCCGCGCCGAGGTGGCCGTGCTGATTTACCAGGGGCTAGTGGCCCAGGGAATCGCCCCCCGACTGACCGCCGTTGCCACCCCACCCCCTGCCATGGCCCGAGGCTCCTTTCCCGACATCCAAACCCACTGGGCGCTGGACTTTATCCAGGGACTCTTGAACCTGGGCCTGGTGCAGGGGGATGACGCCGGCCGCTTTAACCCCACCCAGCCCATGACTCGGGCCCAGTTTGCCGCTCTGGTCAGCCGGGCCTTTGCCCCCGCCCCCCGGCGACCTGCCCAACCCTTCCGCGATGTGTCGTCGAGTTACTGGGCGGCCAGCGCCGTTCAAGCGGCCTACCGGGGCGGGTTTTTGTCGGGCTTTCCCGACCAGACCTTTGGGCCAGAAAACGCTCTGCTGCGGGCCCAGGTGTGGGTGGCGCTGGTGTCGGGGCTGGCCCTGCTGCCCAACCAGCCGCCCAACCTGAGGTTGCTAGAGAAGTACCGCGATCGCGCCTCCATTCCCGACTATGCGGTCAGTGGGATCGCTAAGGCCACCCAGCTGGGCCTGGTGGTCAACGTACCCGACATCGCCCAGCTCAACCCCAACCGGGTGGCCAGCCGCGCCGATGTCTGCGCCGCCGTGTACCAGGCCCTGGTGCTACAGCTGCGATCGCCCCGCCTCGACAACCCGTTTATTGTGCGACCCTAGAGGCCTGTTCTCCCCCGTTGCCATGTCCGACTCGGTTCGCCCACCAGGGATGAAGTCTGTTTTTGACCCCAATGCGGCGGGGTTGCCCTACGCCCTGCCCTACGCTCTGTTGATAGGGTGGCAAGGCCTGCTGTTGGCGGCCAGCAACGTAGAAACCAGCCTGATGGCCCACGACGAGGGCTGGTACGCCACCCTGGCCCTGGGCCTGGTGAGGTCGCAAAACTGGCTGAGCCCAACCTGGTGGGGCCAGCTGATATACGACAAAACCTCCGGTGTCCACTGGATGATTGCTGCCGCCTACAGCCTGTTTGGGGTCAGTGAAACCGCTGCCCGGCTGCCCTCGGGCCTTGCTTGCTTAGCCAGCATTGCCCTGCTCTACGCCATCGGCTCGACGCTGCTAACGCCACGATCGGCCTTTTTAGGGGCGCTCTGCCTAAGCACCGTCATTCTGTGGACGCAGTACGGGCAGTTGGCCACCCAAGACATGCCCCTCGTGGCCCTAGAGCTGTTGGCGATCTGGGCGCTGCTGCGCGCCGAACAGCGGCCGCAGCAAAAAATAGGATGGGGCATTCTAGCGGGTCTCGCCTTTGGCCTCGGTTTTTTTGTCAAGGGGTTTATGGTGGCGCTGCCAGCGCTCGCCCTGGTGCCCTACCTCGTTTTTGATCACAAAAGACACCGGCACCTGTTGAATCCTGGTCTTTACCTGGGGCTTTTTCTGGGGCTGGGGCTGGTTCTCTACTGGTTTTGGCAACTTTGGCAAACCCACGGCCCAGAGCCCTTCAATCAACTGTTTGGCATTCTGGCCCTGGCGGCCTCAGCCGACTACCACGGGGTTGGCCCCTGGTACTATCTGTGGAACATTCCGGCCAATTTTTTGCCCTGGACGCCCCTGGTTGTGATTGGCCTGGTCTATCTGTTCAAGTCGCCGCCCAACCGTCCCCTGCTGCTGTGGGGCTACCCGGCTATCTTAATGGGGCTGCTGCAGCTATTTAGCACCAAAACCATCTATTACCCCCTTCAGCTCTATCCCTTTCTGGGCCTCTACAGCGGGTACGCCCTGGACCGGATTTTGACCTCCTGGCAGTCGCTAGATCGCCGCCCGGCAACCGCTAAAGGGCTGAGCCTTTTCTACGGCACCGTGGCCCTTTTAGGGCTGGTCTTTAGCCTGGGATTGCTCAGCGGCACCTGGCTCAGGCTGGGCCTTTTAGAGCCTGCGCTCCACGGCGAACTCTACGGCTATGGTGTGCCCGCCCTGGCGGTTTGTCTCTTTTGGCTAGTTCATGGGGGCAGCGGGTTGGGCGTTGTTGTGCGGCGATCGCGGCCTTTGCTGTGGCTCAGCAGTCTGTTGATTGGGCCCTGGCTGGCACTGGGCCTGGCGGGCACCGCCGGATTGATCGGAAACTACAGCCAGGATGTCAAAGCCTTTTGCCG
>DASQNN010000186.1:0-6959 GCA_035644955.1 Nodosilinea sp.
GACCGGGTACGTCGCCAACGCCGATACCCAGCCAGCGGCCGCCCTCAACGCCATTCGTCTACTGATTGGTCCCCTGCCCGCCCTGCTGCTGGGGGTGGGGCTGTGGTTTTGCTACCGCTACCCGATCAGCCGCGATCGCCATCAGGAAATTTTGCTCGCCCTCAACCTGCGGCGACAGCAGCGGTTTGACGCCGAGACTGCCGCCGGTTCTGACTCCCCAGCCCAGGAAATTTGAGCATCCATGAGGGCGGGGGCTAGAGCAAACACTGGCTTGCGCCATCAACCCAGGGGCAGATTGTTAAGCCGGCTTGGGCAACGGGCTTTATGCCCTGTGAAGGAGGGAGGGCTGCCACTGCATTGTTACGGTTGGTTAAGTGCTTTAACAGACTTAATTCGCACATTCATGCAGTTTCGAGTGTAAGGATTTTTTTCATGGCAATTAAGCGTTCCCCCTTGGCTAAGCGCTGGATGGTGGGTTTTGCGAGTGCTGGCGCAGCGGCCCTAATGGCAGCCTGCGGCCCGGCCGATACCACGGCGGTTGACAACGACCCCAACCAAGCCCCCACTGCTACCGAGCAGCCCGCCACTGGCAGCGATACCCTTGGCCAGGGTGACACCATCATTGACGTTGCTGCTAGCGACAGCGAATTCAGCACGTTGGTTGAGGCTGTGGAAGCGGCTGGTTTGACCGAAGCACTGTCAACCAGCGGCCCCATTACGCTCTTTGCACCCACTAACGAGGCGTTTGAAGCGCTGCCCGAGGGTACTCTAGACGAACTGCTGCTGCCCGAGAACCAGGATCTGCTGCGCCAGGTGCTGAGCTATCACGTAGTAGAAAACGAAGTGCCTTCCGCTGCGGTCACCACTGGTGATGTGCCTTCCGCTGCGGGTACTCCCATTGCCCTGCGGGTCGATGACGCCACTGGCGACGTGATGGTCAACGAAGCCATGGTGGTCACTCCCGACATTCAGGCCAGCAATGGTATCATCCACGGCATTGATCAGGTCATTCTGCCCCCCGACCTGGCCCTCTAGGTTTAGCCTGGGAGAACGCTGACCCCGTCGGCCCTCCCCAAAGCAATCGACTTCCTAACTCCCTCTTACCTTCCTAGGCCACAGCCCTGGGAAGGTTTTTTACGGGCTGGGCGTAGTCGTAGGGCTGTAGCTGGCCTGGTTGAGACAATTTATAGATGAACGTTCAAACGTTTGAACGTTCTTAGGGTTTTTTGGCGGTGCTGGATATTGGCGGTGCTGGACACAGGTATAAATTAAAACTGCAACGTCTCTTGCAGGGCAAACGGCCGTTTGCCCCTACCCAAATTCATGCTTCAGTTCAGCAACACTGGGAAAGGAGCGAGAGGTTTGGCTAACTGCTGTGGTTTGATGGCTGCTGTCCCAGGCGGGGCTCGGTGCCCGTTAGCAGGCGATCGATATTGCTGCGGTGGCGCAGAATAACGTAGACCGCGCCCAGACTACCCAGCACCACGTAGGGCAGCGGCTGGCCGGTGACCACCATTAGCACCACCGTTGCGATCGCCGCGGCGATCGACCCCAGTGACACAATGCGGCTAAGGGCCAGGGTGACCCCAAAGGCCAGGGCCGCACCCAGGGCTACTGGCCAAGCCAGTCCCAGTAGCACCCCCAGCCCTGAGGCCGCCGACTTGCCGCCGGTAAAGTTAATCCACACCGATTTGCTATGGCCCACCAGGGCCATCAGGCCAGCCAGCATAGTGATCCAGGGCTGCCCCTGGGTGGCTAAGACGCTTGCCGGGGCCAGGGGCAAATGGGGCCAAAGGGCCGCCGCCAGCAGCACCGCCAGCAGCCCCTTGAGGAGATCGATGACGAGTACCGCGATCGCAGGCCCCTTGCCCACCGTTCTTAGCACGTTGGTGGCCCCGGTGCCCCCTGACCCGTACTGCCGAATGTCAATACCTTTCACCCATCGAGCTATCACATAGCCCGTGGGAATTGAACCCAGTAGGTAAGCTGCCACCAGCAGCAGCACAATTGCTAAAACCGCCAACGCCCTATGTCCTTAACGTGGTGTGTAATGTGGTGTGTGAAGCCAGAGATGACAGGACAAGCGTTGCGCCCCGCCCTAGTTTTCTGGCCGGCCAATACCAGTCTAGGAGGATTGGTGCCCCAGGGTGTGCAAGAGTTTAGCAATCCTTAGGTAGGCCTAGACAGACCTGTCCCTGTCCCTGGGTCAATGAGAGGTTCTAGGGGGGAGTCTTACTGAGTCTACTTGGGGAGGCCATCGGAGGTGGCACAGAGGCGCTCAATCACCTGCTCAGCGGTAATTAGCCGCTTGAGGACCACCTGGCCAATTGGCTCACTGGTTTTGCCCTCGGGTATGACCTCGACCATCAGCACTGTTTCTTCCACCTGGTAAAGCCACAGGGTTTCTCCCTGCTCTTGAATGGACAGGTTGAGGCGACGCATGTGAGGTTTGCGCTGCCAACCCAGCTCGTTCCAAAGACCGCCAAATTCCCATACCCGACCCGTCACCCAACCGTCAGAAAGAAAAAAGTACTTCACCGCTCACTCTGCCACACCGTGTATCAATGGCATTATGCACTGTGATGACCGATTGACCCCAGCCTTGCACCATATAAATACGGCTAGGCCATGATATAGCCTTGGCCAGGTCGCTTAGGACCGGTTTAACTACCAACCACAAAACTGGGGCAGCGACCTGGCGTATAGCCATCGCTAATAGACTGCTCTAAAGAGTGTCCTAACCCCTATGGCGATGTGCCTGGAACCTAGGCCAAAAGAAATTGCCCATTTTTTTTGGCAACCGTCCGGATGGCGATCGCTGCCGCCGTATTAAAGAAAGGTAGATGCACCCTGATTGTTAAGCCTTGAGATACCTGGAGGGATCTCAAGGCTTTTTTTTGCCTGACAGCACCCAGGGTATGGTCTTCAAAAAGGCCGGTCTCGTGCCTGTGACTTACAACTGTCGCAACGAGAGGTCGCAGCAGGAGGTCACTGCGGGAGAACGCTGCTGTGATACCCTACTCGCAATTAGCGCGAAGGTAGGACTAATCCATGGCGACAGTAACGGTAGGGCTGGTGTTTGGCGGCTGCTCAGGGGAGCACGAGGTGTCGATTCGCTCGGCCCAGGCGATCGCCGGTGCCCTGGCCAGCGGCACCAATGGCGAAAAATATACCGTGCTGCCGGTCTACATTCGCAAAGACGGGGTTTGGCTGGCGGGGCCAGAGGCGGCGACCATTTTGGCCGCTGGCGTACCGCCTCAGGAGTTGGCCGGTGCCCCAACCGCCACTCCACGCCTGCGCCTGCCCCAGTTTGAGGCGGTCAACGATATCGACATTTGGTTTCCGGTGCTGCACGGCCCCAACGGAGAAGACGGCACGGTGCAGGGGTTGTTTACCCTGATGCAGCAGCCCTTTGTGGGCTCAGGGGTGCTGGGCTCGGCGGTGGGAATGGACAAACTGGCCATGAAGACGGCCTTTGCCCAGGCCGGGCTGCCCCAGGTCAAGTATCTGGCGGTGGGCCGGGCCGAGGTGTGGTCGAACCCCTGCGTGTTTCCGAAACTGTGCGATCGCATCGAAGCCGAGCTGGGCTACCCCTGCTTTGTCAAACCGGCCAACCTGGGCTCGTCGGTGGGCATTGCCAAGGCCACCGGCCGCAGAGAACTAGAGGCCGCCCTCGACAGCGCCGCCAGCTACGATCGCCGCATCATTGTCGAAACCGGCGTGGTGGCCCGCGAGGTGGAGTGCGCCGTGCTGGGCAACGACAACCCCAAGGCCTCGCTGCTGGGCGAAATCACTTTCCAGAGCGACTTTTACGACTACGAAACCAAATACACCAGCGGGCAGTCGCAGCACACCATTCCCGCCCAGGTGCCCGAGGATGTGGCCCGCCGCATCCAAGACATGGCGGTGACCGCGTTTAAAGCAGTGGATGCGGCCGGGATTTCGCGGGTGGACTTTTTCTACCTAGAGGCCACTGGGGACGTGCTGATCAACGAGATCAACACTTTCCCAGGGTTCACCGCCACCAGCATGTACCCGATGATGTGGGAGGCCAGCGGCATGCCCTTTGAGGAGTTAGTAGACACCCTGATTCAGCTGGGGTTTGAGCGGAGTGAAGGGTTAGGTAGATGAGGATTAAAGGCTCAGGCTTCATAGGGACCCAGAAACCGTTCACCATTGAAGTGGATCAAGTGAGATGGCGCGTCAGCCACCCAAACTTCTGTTTCCCAAGCAATGTCAATGAGATAGCGTGCCATGGTTGAGCGACTGGGAAAAGCTGTGACGTAGACTAATCCAGCCGTAGAGACTGAGAATAATTGGGTTAACTCGCTATGCCGCTTGCCATCCACTGGCCCATGACTGGTCACGGCTTCTATCAGCAGCAGCCAATGTCTTGCAGAGTAGTGCAACACGACATCCGGCATTTTGCCATGGGTATCAACCACAACACCAAGCTCTGCCAACAAAGCTGCATCAAAATAGCCCCACTTTTCTCCCGTATCCCCGGCATAGACCAGCGCACTGCCTGGCGCAAAACGGGGGGCAAAGTCTTCAACGATGCGTTTGATCAGGTCGCTGTGGTCGCCAGGGCTGAGTGTGATGCTCTGACCAGGGGCAATTTGGACGGGAACACGATTTTGCTCCCGTTCCTTAGCATAACGAGCAATCAGTGTCTCGCGATGGGCCAGATAGGCTAGTAACGCATTGTGCCAAGCCGGAGTACCAAACGTGCGCAGCAGAGCTAACGCAGCAGGCTCAATCTGATAAACGGCCTTTGGGCTGTTGACCGGGCGGTTAAGCTGGTCTGGATTGTATAGGGCAATACCCGCATCAACAAACTGATGCATGGTTTGACGCCGCACTGTTTCACGGGTATTGGGCGCATAATCTTTGCCGTAGTGTTGCCTAACCCAATCCATAATGGGCGTGATGCCCATGGGCGGATTTTCCGCCGCGCTCCAGGCCTTATCAGGAGTCAGGTTGAGTAAGGCCAGCAGGGTCAGGGCAGACCGCTCATTTTGCTGAGCTCTTGGCAACCCCAGAGAAACCAGAATTTGCTTCGCAGCTAGGATATAATCTGCCCGCTCAGTCATGCTATCTCAGCCTTGAATTGCCTATCAATAAGGTCTTGCGTTAGTTTTGGTTGATGCATCGCCCACTCTCCCAGCTTGGTGAGAATGGCTAGGCTAGGGTATTTAATCAGCCTCAGATCGGTGGCATTGACTTGGGTATGACCATTAAATCGTCGAAAGTGGTTATCTACAGCGGTGGTATTGAGAAACAGGGCTAGACCATGGGCCAGCGGCTGAGGCAGCCCCCCCCGATTGATATGGAAGACATTGAGATGATTCTCAAAACCCAGCATCGGGGCATCACCGAAGGTCGCTGGGTCAACCACCCAAGCCGTAATTCGCCGGCGCTCTTCCTTAGAAGAAAACCGCCGCACAACGCAGTAAAAGCCGCTGGCGTAGAGCCATTTGTCTGTGTCAATATGGCGCTGAATGGCATTGGGCTTTTTGGCGTTAGGAACTGGCCACACCGTACTGCCGTCTACGCAGTGCATGGGGTAGATCAGCGGAACCGTATCGGCCTCGGGCATGGCCCGTAGGTACGGCTTAACTCGAAAATCAATCACTGGCCCGGTGGAAACCTTGATCCCTAGGTCCGCCACCGAATGCTGCACCACCGTCGCAGTAGTCAGAACATCGCGATCGGGAGAGGTGGGCACATGGATAAATCGCTCCGGATCCCCAGGTAAGACGATTTGGGCAAAGGGGTACTGGTGGGTCGCTAAATCAGCCAAGGTGTCATCGGTGGAGGTAGACACAGTGACTGGCCCCTGAGAACAGCCACGTTCTAGACGGATGATGATGTTTTCTTGCAGTACGGCATCATCCTTAAAGGCCTGGGTGCGTGACTCAAATAAATGAATGTGGCGAATCGCCGCCTGACCCAGCACCAGCTCGCGAAATGGGCGATAGTAGGGGCCGTTGCAAAAGCTGCGCGGAATGATAGCTACCAGTTGTCCACCCTCGCCGAGTAGTGCCAACGCCAGCGCCACAAAGGCCGAGTAGAGATTGACAGTTTCAATCCCGGCCTGCCGCAGGGCCAGACGATGGGGCGAGTCACTTCTGATCTTTTTGTAGGGCGGATTTAGAATGGCATGGGTGTACTTGGGCAGCGCCGTGGCAAACAAATTACCTGAGAGCCAGTCAGCCGCTGCGGGGATGAAGTCGTTGGGGTGAATGGTCGGAGCAAAATCTGGGTGCTGCTGGTAGGCGGCCAGGGTTTGAGCCAGAGAGCTATGCAAGGTTTGATCGATCTCAAAGGCATCCAGTTCAACCCGTTGAAAGTTGAAGCCGCCAGAGATCCAGCGCTCTAAAAACGCGGCTGAGAGCGCTCCAACCCCAGCCCCCGCATCTAAGAGGCGGCAGCAGTTCGTTGAGCCGGGGGTAAACAAACTGGCCATAAAATCGGCGATCGCAGGGGGAGTGAAAAACTGGCCTAGCTGCGCCTTGCGCTGCCGCTCGACAGCTTTTTCAGTAGTTTGCTGTGACTGCTTAACCCCTGTAACCAAAATAATGCCTCCCTTAGAGCTTTTGACTTAGAAACTAATGTACTGATTATTTCACAGTGCTATAGCGACCATAACACTGACGCCTAGCCCCAGCCATATCAGGCAGGCGCGGCGGGTGAGGGTGAGGGCCTGATGGATGCGATCGCCTGTAATCTCCACCACCGCATCCCCCAGCAGCGGCTTCTCTTTCACCTGCCCTCTATAGGTATTGATGCCCCCCAGTTGTACCCCCAGGGCGGCGGCGTAGGCGCACTCGCTCCAGCCTGCATTGGGGCTGGGGTCGGCGGGGGCATCGCGGCGGCACAGGCGCAGTACGTGGCGGGGCCGCCCCGAGAGCAGGGCAATGGTGAGTACTGTCAGGCGGCAGGGTAGCCAGGTCAGC
>DASQNN010000187.1:0-1658 GCA_035644955.1 Nodosilinea sp.
CGCTGGCCCGACATCTGAAACACTTCGACCTGGCCGACACCGGGGGTAACCTCGACCTTGCGGTAGGGCACCTGCTTGTAGTCGAGAATCAGGCGAATTTTTTCAGCGAAAGAGGAGGCTTCAAACTGGTAAAGCTCTAGCATGGGAATCCTTATTGGCCAGGTTCTGCGGGGGGCGGAGTGGGTACTGGTAAACCCGGTAACACTGTATCGCTATTTGCAGGCGCTGCACAGGCGGAATTCGGCGGCGGCTGGGTGGTGACGGTGACGGTTGCAAAGCCGGCGGTGGCCAGCAGCTGCCCCACGGTAAGCTCGGCTCGGCGGTTGGCTTCCGCCAGCAACCCCTCGCTACAGGCGGCCTCTTCAATCTTGGCCAGGGCCTCCTGCTGGGCGCGCTCTTGCAGCTCAGGGGCAGCGTCTGGCCCCAGCCCCAAAAAACCCCGACTGTAGTCGTAGACGTTTGACTTGGTGAGGTCGAGCTTGCTATCGAGAATTTGCGCGGGCGGCAGCGTCACCTGAATGGCAGACTCGCCAGTGACCTGGATGTCGGTGGCGGAAATTTGGCTCAGGTCTACGCCGGCCCGCACTTCGCCATAGGCAATGTAGAGCAGGTTGGTGGAGCCAATTACGTAGCCCGCCAGGGTGCGATCGCTCTTGGTCGGCACCACCGCCTCCATGGCAAAGATCGCCGTGGTCAGCTCGCTCGCTCCCCGCAGCTGGGTCACCACCACCGACCGCACATCCACCTGGGGCTCGGCTGGGGCCGGGGTGAGCATAATGCGCGCGCCTTCGAGGAAGCGATCGCCCGCCCGCCAGTAGCCCACCCCCACAACGATACCCATCAGCACCGCGCCGCCAATAAAGGCGTTTACCATGCCCCGCACTACCCGCAGCGGCCCGGCTTTTTGATGTTCTGGTTTCTGGCGCTCTGGCGGCGCCATGGGAACAGGCTGCGGAGCCGGCCGGCCCACGTCAACGGGCCTTGTATCCACATACCGAGGCGGCAGCGGGTCGGGCAGTTTGCGATCGGGAGGGGCAGGGCGCATAGGAAGTCAGCGGGTTGAAAGAACCGTAGGATGCGTAACGCTAGGCCATGCACCCTATGTTAACGCCAAACCAGAATGGTTCAAGCGTACTCCAGCCCTTGGGCGACAAATGCTTTGGGCAGCAAGTCCTCGGCGGTGCATGGCGGGCGCGCAGACCCCTGGCCTGATTGAACGTCACGATTGGAACCTAGGCGCTGGCTTCGGCCGGGAAGAAGTGTTTCCAAGCTGGGGAAGTGACCAGCCTATCTAACAATCTGGCGTAAATCTTCCAAGCGAGAGCGTGGCGTAAATCGTCGAGGAAACTAACTTCTAAAGGAAAAGGAGGTCATCCCTCGGGTTGGAGCTGCGGTGAGGCCCTCTCAGCGCCGTAAGGGCCGCTAGCGGGCTCGGGACGAGAGCGCTGGGTCTTGATCATACTCAAATTGATCGTCAGCAAAAAGCTGGTCAGGCTGGCGATCACAATCACCGGCACCATGGCCGTATCCGACAGCACGCTGAGAATTACCGTGGTGCTGATCGGGGTTTTGGTAATTGCCACATTTACCGCCGCCATCATGCAGACCATGCCGATGGTGGGGTGCACCTGGGGAAACCCAAGGGCGATCGCCAGCCC
>DASQNN010000188.1:0-6322 GCA_035644955.1 Nodosilinea sp.
CTGGTGCTGGATCGGCTGCACAGAGAACTGATGACCGAGCTGGAGACCGAATCGCTGGCGTGGCTGCAGCGGTTGCCCCTGGTTACGATGACTGCCCGCGAAGCCGTGCAAGAGCGGCAGCGGGGGGCCATGCTGGTGCCCCTGGGCGAGGAGCTCAAGCGGCGCTACCCGACCGACGAGGCGCTGGCTACCAAGGGCGATCGCCTGCTTAAAGCCCTATCTAACCTGGCCAACCAGCCTGGGTACGGAGCCAGCAATGTGATTCACCTCTGCCAGTACCTGGGGCTGGGGCTGAGCGGAGCCGACTTTTCTCACCAGGTCATTTGCCAGGGCGATCTGCGCCAGGTCAGTTTGCAGGGAGCCAACTTTAGCCAGGCCCAGTTTAGCGACACCGCCTTTGCCACTGCCCTGGGGCGCAATCCGGTTGCCGCCTTTAGCCCCGATGGTCGCCACCTGGCCACAGGCGACCACGAAGGCCGACTGCTGCTGTGGGACCTGAGGCGCGGCAAGCTGGTGTGGATGTTTGACGAAGACCAGTCCCAGGGGGTGCGATCGCTGGCCTTTAGCCCCCAGGGCGACCTGCTGGCGGTGGGTACCGAAACCGGGCAAATCTGGCTGTGGCCCGTGGGGGATACCTACCAAACCGACGTGCTCAGCGGTCACCAGACCGCCGTGGGGGCCCTGGCTTTCAGCCCCGACGGTAGCCAGCTGGCCTCAGGTGACGACAGCGGGCGGCTGTGCCTGTGGGAGGTGGCCTCGGGGTTTGGCCAGGGGCGGTTAGAGGGCCACCACGGCCCCATTCACAGCCTCGCTTACGGCGGCGCTAGCCAAGCTGAAACGGCTCGCTACGCAAATCACCTGGTCAGTGGTGGCGACGACCAGCGAGCCTGCCTGTGGCATGTGGGCGATCGCACCCTGGTGAAAGACTTCCAGGCGCGATCGACGGCAAGCCTGCGCACCGCCGGGTTCCTCGCTGACCCCAGCGACCCCGCCTGTCCCATTCCCTTTGCGGCGGGCTACGATGACCACTGCCTCACTATCTGGAACCTAGAGACCGGTCTGCCCTGCTGGATTTTGCCCGCCGACGTGCAGGCCCTACCGGCCCTCGCCCTCAGCCCCAACGGTCGCTACCTGGTGTGCAGCCGTCAGGACTTTAGCGTTTCGGTGTGGAATATTCCCGAACGCCGGGCCTGCTATACGCTGCCTTCGCTGGGGGCACCGGTGTGGGCTCTGGCCTTTAGCGCCGATAGCCGCTACTTCGTCACCGGCAGCAACTACACCATCAAACTCTGGAGCGCCAAGCGGGGCCAGAGTTGGCGCAGCTTTTTAAGCCAGGCCCATCGGGTGGGCTGTTTAGCCTTTAGCGCTGATCCGAACGCCGACCCCAGTGCCGACTCCAGTGCCGACTCCACCGCCAGCGGCACCATTCTCACCGGCCACGACGATACCCACCTGCGGCTCTGGCAGGTTAGAGTTGGCAGCCCCTACGCCAGCGGCCCCCGCACCCTGGCGGGCCACAGTGGCCCCGTGCGCACCGTGGCCCTGAGCGGCGACGGACGGTGGTTGGCCAGCAGTGCCGACGACCAGACCCTGCGCCTGTGGTCGTCGGTGAGCGGCGAGTGCCAGTGGGTTTGGTCCACCACCGCCCCGGCGACTCTGCTCCGCTTTAGTCCCGCTGGCCAGTGGTTGGCCAGCGCCAGCCCCCAGGGCAACATCTCTCTATGGGATACCACCACCGGCAGCTGTGTCGGCGATTTAGACGGTACCCCCGACAGCCCGTCGGCGCTGGAGTTTAGCGCCGACGGGCGGTGGCTGATCATCGGCGCCCGCGACGGCACCCTTGGCTGCTGGCCGCTGGCCCTGCACACCCGCGATCGCCCCTCAAACCTGGACATTCGCCCCTGCATTCTCGACGGCCACCAGGGGCAGGTGCACGGGCTGGCGGTGAGTTTGGATGGGGCGCTGCTGGCCAGTGCGAGCCACGACGGCACCGTGCGCTGGTGGGCTCTGGCGAGGGATTCCCTCACCAATCATGTACCAACTCAACCCGACTATCCGTTGCATAAACAGGTCGTGGGCCCGTCCCAAGGCCTGTCCCAAGGCCAGTCCCTGGGCCAGTGGCAACACCCCACCGAACAGTGGCTCCAGGGAGTGACCATCGGCCCCACCGGAGAAATTTTCGCCATTACCAGCACGGCCGCCCAGGTAGAAGTGTGGGCCATAGAGACCAACCAGCGCCGCCACGTGCTCAAGGGTCACAGCCAGGACATTTGGCAGGTCTCCGTTAGCCCCAGTCGCACCCACCTAGTGACCGCCAGTCAGGACGACGAAATTCGCTTGTGGGCCTTAGACTCAGGCGTTTGCCAGCAGACCCTGCGACCCGATCGCCCCTACGAAGGCGTCAATATTCGCGGCGCCACCGGGCTTTCAGACACCGAGGAACGGATGCTGAAATCTCTGGGGGCGATCGTCAGCTACTAATAAATTTTTCTCACTGGGTAGGGAATGCTTTTTGTTAAGGAAACACTGTCGCGGCCTTTGGCTATTTTCAATCGCTTGGGGAACAAGGCCAATCGGTTAGGATGGAATCAATCAAACGTCAAGTTTGGCTCAACTTTTTGACTCTGCTGCCAGCTACCGGGCTGACAATCTTGACAATCTCTGTGGCATTTCTGCGGTTTTATGACGAACAAGACTTCGGATTCCTCGAACTTGTCGGCCAGCCCAGAATCTGGAGCAACCGGCTCACTGTGGCAGCCCTCCTGGCTGCACTGGCTAATTTCGGCGTTGAGTGGAACCGTCGAAACCGAGAAACAGACCGCCTGGCTGAAGAAGCACAACGAAGAGTTGAGGAAGAGCACCGAAGAGCTGAAGAAATACAACGAAAGGCTGAGGAAGAGCAACGAAGAGTTCGCGAGGAGCAACGAAACGTTGAAGCAGAGCGGCAACGACTTGAGGAGCGAGAACGAGCGGCTCGCAGAGCTGCTATCCAAAATCGATGGATCGTTCTCCAAACACGGCATCAACTTGCCCCTGGCGAGCAAACCCAAGCAGCCTTAGAGGATTTTCTCCTATTCTTGCAGGAGTACGGAGAATAAAGCAGCCTTCTATGACGACCATTGCCAACACCATTGCCGCCGAGCTAGGGATTCGCCCTGCCCAGGTGGAGGCCACCTTAGACCTCTTTGCCGAAGGAGCCACGGTGCCCTTTGTGGCCCGCTACCGCAAGGAGCGCACGGGGGATCTAGACGAAGTGCAGCTGCGGCAAATTGCCGAACGCCACCAGTATTTGACCGAGCTGGAAGACCGACGGCAGACGGTGCTGGCTGAGATTGACGCCCAGGGCAAGCTGACCGCCGACCTCAAGACCAAGATTTTGGCCTGCCAGCAAAAGACGGAGCTGGAGGATCTCTACCTGCCCTACCGACCGAAGCGCCGCACCCGCGCCACTATGGCGAAGGAGAAGGGACTGGAACCCCTGGCTCAGCGGATCGAAGCGTTAAACCTAACAGGTCGCAAAGCAAGTCTGGAGCAGGAAGCGCAGCCGTTTGTGAATTCTGAAAAAGGTGTTCTTTCGGTGGATGATGCCCTCCAGGGGGCGGCGGATATTTTGGCGGAGCAGGTGGCGGAGCGGGCCGAGCTGCGGCGGTACGTGCGCGATCGCCTGCTCAACTATGGCCAGTTCACCGCTAGCGTCAAAAAAGACCACCCCGAGGGCACCACCAAGTACGAAATGTACCGGGCCTACCAGGCCCCGGTGCGGGCGATCGCACCCCACAACCTGCTGGCGATTCTGCGGGGAGAGCGCGAAGGCATTCTCAAAGTGGGGCTAGAGGTTGAGCCTGACCCCATTCTGCAAACCCTTGAAAAGCGGGTGGTGAAAACCCCGGTGCCCGACATTCGCCAGTTCTACCGGGGGGTGGTGCAAGATGCCTACAGTCGGTTGATGAAGCCCTCGCTAACCAGCGAGGTAATGGCGGAGAAAAAAGCCTGGGCCGATGAGGTGTCGATTCAAACCTTCGAGGCGAACCTCAAGAATTTGCTGCTGTCGCCCCCGGCGGGTATGAAGCCCACCCTGGGGGTGGACCCCGGCTTTCGCACCGGCTGCAAAGTGGCGGCGGTGGATAGCACCGGCAAATTTTTAGAGTACCAGGCGGTGTTTCCGCACCAGTCGGCCCGGCAGCGGCAGCAGGCAGCGGAGACCCTGGCGGGTATGATTCGCAAGCACCGCATTGAGCTAATCGCCATTGGCAACGGCACCGCCAGCCGCGAGACCGATGCCTTTGTGGGGGAGGTGCTGAAGACGCTGAGCAACCCGCCGGTTAAGGTTCTTGTGAACGAATCGGGGGCCTCGATCTACTCGGCCAGCGAGGTGGCGGCGGCGGAGTTTCCCGACCTCGATGTGACGGTGCGGGGGGCGATTAGCATTGCCCGCCGCCTGCAAGACCCCCTGGCGGAGCTGGTGAAAATTGACCCCAAATCCATTGGTGTCGGCCAGTACCAGCACGATGTCGATCAAAAGCGGCTAAAGCAAAAGCTCAGCGACACCATCGAGAGCTGCGTCAACTATGTAGGCGTAGATTTAAACATGGCCTCCCGCGAGCTGTTGACCTACGTGTCGGGGCTGACCCCAGTGGTGGCGGGCAACATTGTCGAATTTCGCAACACCAACGGGGCCTTTCAGTCGCGGCGCGACTTGCTCAAGGTGAAGAAGCTGGGGCCGAAGGCCTTTGAGCAGGCGGCGGGTTTTTTACGCATTCGCAACGGTAAGAATCCTTTAGACAATACAGCGGTGCACCCCGAGAGCTACGGCATTGTCGATGCGATCGCCGCCGACCTCTCCCTGCCCCTCGACCAAATTTCCAAAGCCGCCGATCGCATCCAGCGCCTCGATGTCAAAAAGTACACTACTGCCACTGCGGGGGAACTCACCCTGCGCGATATTTTGCAGGAGCTAGAAAAGCCGGGCCGTGACCCCCGCGAGCAGTTTACCTACGCCCGCTTTCAGGACGGAGTGAACGAAATCACTGACCTGAAGCCGGGTATGACCCTGGAGGGCAGCGTCACCAACGTCACCAACTTTGGCGCCTTTGTCGATATCGGGGTCCACCAGGACGGGCTGGTGCACATTTCGCAGATGGCCGATCGCTTTGTCAGCGACCCCAACGACATTGTCAAAGTTGGCCAGGTGGTGACGGTGCGGGTAATGGAGGTCGATACCAAGCTCAAGCGGATTGGCTTGTCAATGCGGGCAAACTCCTAATCCTAGAGAAAATTTATCGCTGGCATTGATTCCACCATGGCAATCTCCTAAGGTAGGCAAGGAGAATCGCCCTGGGGCAAGGCCCAGGCGAGGCCCAAGCACCGCTTTAGCCAACGAGCATGACCAAACACCTAATTCTCTTTCGTCACGGCAAGTCAGATTGGGGAGCTGGCTCTGGCCGCGATCGCGATCGCCCCGTGGCCCCCAGAGGCATTGCCGCCGCCAAAACCATGGGCAAGCTGCTGGCGACCGCCGGTAAAGTCCCCGATCTAGCCATCACCTCGGCGGCGGTGCGGGCCCGCACCACCCTAGAACTCGCCGCCGAGGCCGGGGGCTGGGGCTGCCCTCAGGAAATCACCGACGATCTCTACGAAGCCTCAATCTCCCAGGTGCTAGAGGTCATTCACCGGGTGGCCGACCACCATAGCTCGCTCATGCTGGTCGGCCACCAGCCCACCTGGTCTGACGCCGTCACCTACTTCACGGGAGGCGGTGCGGTGCACATGCCCACGGCGGTTATGGCCTGCCTCGAATTTGAGGTCAACACCTGGCGCGAGGTCGAGGCAGGCCGAGGCACGCTGCTGTGGCTGCTGCCGCCCCGATTGTTTACCTAACGCTGTCCTACACCTACGGCGACAGCATGAGGCGCGAGGCCGTAGGCTTTCAAGTTGTCGCCCTCGATCACCACGACCCCCAGGGCCGTCTTGACGTAGATTTTGCCTTCGCGGGTACAGACTACTGATGCTAGGGCCGGGCTGTCAATGGGTTGGGGGGTCGGGGCCGGCGGGACTGCTGCCTCTACCTTCGTCGCCGGGGCCGGCTCCACCTTTGCCGCCGGCGATGCCCAAACCTGGGTCGTCTCAGGCTCTTCACCCGAGTCTTTCTCAAGCCAAACCATCATGTCGCCGCCCTGGTGAACGGTCTCTCCCCGCAGCGTCTCAATGTAGAGAGTGCCGCTGTTGACGGCAATCTCACGGATGGGGTACCACTGGTTTTGGGTCAGCACAAATAGGTCGAGCTGTAGGTTGCGCTGGCGCAGACGGCCAACGCTCATCCACC
>DASQNN010000189.1:0-3333 GCA_035644955.1 Nodosilinea sp.
GCCTGGCGCGCCTGTACAATACAGTCGGCCGTGGGCAATCCCCATTCGCCAAACGTTTGCCCCAGCCGCCGCTGGTGGGCATCTGCCGCTCGCTCGCTCTCGACCCTGGCCCAGGAGGTTCCTCCCGCCCCGGCCACATCCACCGCCGCTACCCCTGCCTCTACCAGCCGCCGCACCATAGGAGCGCTAATGCCGTTGCCCACTTCCTTGGCAATCACCGGCACCGGCAGGTCAGCGCACAGTCGCTCAATCTTTTGTAGCAGCCCCTTAAAGTTGGTGTCGCCCCCGTTCTGTACTGCTTCCTGCAGCGGGTTGAGGTGCAAAATTAGCCCGTTGGCCTCCAGCTTATCTACCACCCGGCAGCAATGGTCGAGGCCGTAGCCGTAGTTGAGCTGCACCGCCCCCAGGTTGGCCAGCAGCATAATGTCGGGCGCCAGCGACCTGACCGCAAACGTTCCCATCAAATCAGGGTTTTCTACCCCCACCCGCTGGGAACCAACCCCCATTGCCAGCCCGTAGCGCTGGGCCACCGCCGCCAGCCGCCGATTGATTTGGTGGGCTTCTTCTGTGCCGCCGGTCATTGACGAAATTAGCAGTGGTGCCCCCATCTGGTGGCCCAAAAACGTGGTGCTTAGGTCAATCTCCTGATAATCCAGATCGGGCAGACAGCAATGGGTAAACCGATAGCGCTCTAGCCCGGTGGTAATCTGGGCGCACTGCACCGGCCCCTCCAGGCAAATGCGCAGGTGGTCGGCCTTGCGGGTTTGGGTCTCGTGGGCAACGGGCAGTACAGTCACAGGGGGGTATCGCCAAATCAACGCCCATTATCGTAGGGAAATTTGGGGCGCTTTAGGCGCGATCGCACACCAGATGTAACACCCCTACCCCTATCCCTTCAGCAGCTCTACGCCATCGCGCCCGTCCACATCCTGCAAAAACACCTTTACCGCCTCATCTTTGGCCGTCGGCAGGGTTTTACCGACAAAGTCAGGGTGCACCGGCAGTTCCCGATGGCCCCGATCGATCAGCACCGCCAGGCGAATGGCGCTGGGCCTACCGTAGTCGATCACCGCGTTGAGGGCAGCGCGAATAGTGCGTCCGCTAAAGATCACGTCATCGACCAGCACCACCACCCGATTGGTAATGTCAAAGGGAATGTCGGTGCGGGCCGGGGTGCGGGTGCTGATTTTATCCAGGTCATCGCGGTACAGGGTGATGTCGATCGCCCCCACGGGCAGCTCCACCCCCTCCAGCCGCTGAATCTGCTGGGCCAGCAGGTGGGCCAAAGGCACCCCTCGGGTATGAATGCCCAGCAGCACCAGTCGGTTTAGATCGCCGCCCCGCTCCACCACCTCCGAGGCCAGCCGGTTCAGGGTGCGACGCATTTCTTCGGCGGACAAAATTTCGACGACCGTGCTGCTGGCACTCATTGACAGCTCCCCTGACCACGATAAAAAAACCACTATAGCCGCCCCCCAAGACCGCTCCGGTGTTCGCGTCTCGGCCCCGCTGGGGATACGGATCTCACCATGAAATGATAATCTTGCGCGGCAGGGTCGGGGCAACCTGGCCCTGCTGTTTCGCTGCCTCAGGGGTTAGCCGCGATTTTTGATCGTCATCACCTGCACAATCTGCTGGGCCAGTCCATTGGGAATTTCTAAAATGATGTAGAGATCCTCTAAAAAAGACTGCTCCTGGGGCGTTACCGTGCGATCGGAGAGCACCAGATCGGTTGCGATCGCAAAAGCCGTCTCTCGCAGATCCTGGGGTAAAGCCACCTTGGCCTGGTTCACCAGCACCCCCGGTCCCTCCTGCTTCAGGCGCAGAAGCAGCTGGTCAAACAGGTGGTGCAGCGCCTCGCTAGAATAGCTGCTAAACAACGCCATCCGCGAGAGCAGCATGGTCATGTCTTGCCCCTCCTGGTCGGCCAGGTAGCCATCGGCGGCGATCGCCACCAGAGCAATGCTGGCCAGAGCTTCTGCCGGGCCCATCGTCAAATTGGTCATTCTGTTTCTCCGTAGGGTTGGCATAGCCCTGGTGCCCCTATTTTTGCCCCAAAGCCGCCGGGGTGCAATCCAGCCTTGAGGAGACTTTACAGCTCAGCCGGATTAACCGGCCCAGCCCAGGGGCAGCATCGGTCAAATTACCTAACTTTGTGATCAAACTCACCTTTGAGCGTGACAAATTGGCTAGGTTTTCGGGAACCTTCCAGTGATACTGAGGTTGACTCAACTTTAGCCGAGTCATCTACAGGGAACACACAACCAACCGACAAGCCCGTCAGGGTCTGTCGGTTTTTTTTTGGCCCCACAGATTGCCTACCATAGATGCCCTCACAAATTGCCCCTCAAGATGACCACGCCAGCCGTACCGCTTAGCCAGTCCGTAGAATCAAAAATTTGATCCCGTGGAATAGCCGTCTCCGCTGCCCCGTCAAGACAGACAGGATGAACTTGTCAAAGATAATCGCTACAGATCTTTTGGTAGGGGTAGGGCATGACCACCCCTAGGTAAACTGAGATACATAACGATCTTCTAAGTGACCTAAACCCATGGCCGACGACCCTACCCCCAGCACCCTCGCCCCACCCCCTACCGCCAAAATTTTGCAGTGCTTTAGCGGTTCCTTTGTGGCGGGCACCATAGCCACGCTTGCCTACCGCATGATGCTCTCTATTGCAGCCAACTTCGCAGCTCGGCCTGTGCTATCAGACAACCCAACAGTGGTGAATATTTCATCCGCCGTGCGCACCCTGGTCGTTGGCATGGCCGCTCTGGGGGCTGGAATCTTTGGTCTAGCCGCCGTGGGGATCTTCTTACTGGGTGTGCAGCTTCTCTTCCAGCGCCTCACCGGGCGACCATCCACCCTGCAAGATTAGGAGTAAGCATTGTATTAATCCATGCCTTGTGGGTTAGGCCTCTGGCCTGACCATGAACAACCGATGCGGCTATGCCACGGCATTGAAGCTTTGACCTGCGTAACAATGAGGCAGGTAGTTTAGGGACGCAGCGCAATGGCGATCGGGGTTTGGATACTGGGCAATCAGCTCTGGCAAGACCAGGCGGCCTTGGCTAGCTGCGGGAGCCAAGCTGCCCCAGTTCTCTTTATAGAATCCACCCAGTTTGCCCAAGAGCGCCCCTACCACCGACAAAAGCTAGTGCTGGTGTGGTCGGCCATGCGCCATTTTGCCGCCGAGTTGAAAGATGCCGGGTGGGCTGTCACCTACAGCATTGGCGACGACACCGAAGCCGCCCTGCGAGCCTGGCTCAAGGCCGAGGGCATCACCGAGCTGCGGGTCATGGACCCGGTAGACCACCCCTTCACCACCTGGC
>DASQNN010000190.1:0-4352 GCA_035644955.1 Nodosilinea sp.
ACTCAAGGCAGCTAGAGCAGAACGCAAACAGAAAACCTAACGTTCATTTTTCGTCATAGCTTTTCTACCTTCTCGCTTCTGACCGGGCGCGAGTTAGAGGGCGTTTGAAAAGGGGTAGGGGTGTAGCCAATTAGGCCAAGCACCTGAGCATGATGCGAATCATGGCAATGTGGAGCATGGCCTCAGCGTTTTCAGGCAACTGCTCATAATCCTGAACGAGGCGACGCGACCACCGCCACCAACCAAAGGTGCGCTCAACCACCCAGCGTTTTTTGAGCAAGACAAAGCCCTTCGATTCCTGAGGTCGCAAGACGACTTGGACGATCCAACCTAAGGTATCCATGACCCAGTGGAGAAAGTTGGGGCCGCTGTAGCCGCCGTCGGCACAGACCCGATAGACCCGCGCGGCCCGTTCCCCCAGTTGATGGAGCTTTTGCAACGCCTGTTGACCGCCAGAGCGTTCAGGAACACTGGCCGCAGTAACCACAACCGCCATCATCAAGCCCAGGGTGTCGACGACTAGATGCCGCTTGCGCCCTTTGGTCGCTTTGGCCACGTCATAGCCGACCGAGCGATGTACCATCGGTGCAGTGGGAACGCTTTGACTGTCCAAAATCACTTCCGACGGGCTCTCAGGGCGGTCATGAGCCACGCGTGTCCAGCCTCGCAGACGCTCATGGAGCGTGTCCCAAGTCCCGTCTTTGACCCAGTTACGGTAGTAGGTGTACACCGTTTGCCAGGCCGGAAAGTCACCTGACAAATCCCGCCAACTACACCCCTGAGCGACCAGATAGAAGATCGCGTTGAGCACCGCCCACAGACAGGACCGTTTGAGGTCGCCCTCCCGGCTTCGCCTTTGGCAGCAAGGGCTCAATCAGCTCAAACTGGTCACGGGTCAAATGGCTGGTGTAGGCTTTACTCATCACTCTCACGGGGCTGTAGTCTTTGTAATCTCAGCCTAGACCGTGTGAGCTTTTTTACTGCCCAGTCAACTTTTCAAACGACCTCTCAAACGGCGGAAAGAGCACAACCAAACAAAAGCCGTCAGGACGAAACTGATATCAATACTCCTGGCCGCATCGACTACTGTTCTACTTGGTCTGAAAGGGCTAAATGAGTCTGGACAGCTCATCGTGCAGAATCTTGCTTTTGTTTTGAGTGCAGCCGTCACCTTTGTGACCGGGTTAGCCGGTTACTTCAACCATCAAGGGCTTTGGGTTCGCTATCAAGGAACGCTTAATGATTTGTACGAGTTGAAGACAGACTTAGAGTATCTGCTAGTTCATGGTGTCGGAGAGGTGCCAGAGAACGAAATAGATCAGCTCTATCAACGGTATCAAGTAGTTTTGCGAGATACAAATTCGACCTGGTCAAGCTTAAGAAAAGAGCAGATCTCTTGAGATACTCACAGCACAGGCAGCCATGGACGGCATTTGTACCCTCGGCAACGATCGCGTCTACGACCAAATTGTGGCGCTGCTCAACAGCATTGAGGTCTTTGCGGGGCCAGAGATGCCCGTGTGCATTTATCCCTACGACGACCGGGTGGAGCGGCTGCGGGAATTGGCCCAATCGCGCCCCCACCTCACCCTCTACGACGACACCGCCTCCATTCAGCGGTGGGATGCTTGGGTGGAGCAAATCTGGGCCACCCATCCCACCGCTCGGCAACAGTGGGATGCGATCGGCAGTGCGGGCATTCACCGCATGGGTACCCACCGTCGCTTCTGCGCCTTCGATGGCCCCTTCGATCGCTTCATTTATATGGATGCTGACACCTTGCTGCTGAGTGATCCAATCCCGGTGTTTAACGCGCTGAATGAGTACGACTGGATCACCTACGACTTTCAGCACAAAGACCTCAACCACGTGTACGACGTGAACTCTGGCTGGCTAGAAAAATTGTTCTCGGCGGAGCAGGTGCAGCGGCAGACGTTTTGCTCCGGCTTCTACGCCAGTCGCCGAGGGTTATTTGATTCTGATCTAGGCAAAAACATTCTGGATTGGCTGAATTCTGGGGAAACGGCGGTGCTATATCCCATGGCCCCCGACCAAACCATTCTCAACTACCTGGTCATGCGGTGCGGGGTGAACTCCTGCAACCTGGCGCTGACGTTGCCAACCGAGCAACGCACCGGCAACTCCGTCACCTCTAGCCACTTCACCATTGAGAATCACCGGGTCTACGATAAAGGCGTGCCGCTGCTGTATCTGCACTACATTGGCCTGTCATCACAGCTGTTTGCCCGTCTTTGCGCTGGCGAGAACGTAGACTTGCCCTACCGCGATGTGTTCTTGCACTACCGCTATCTGCACAATCCTGAGACCTGTCCGGCTCTGCTGGGCAAACTGATGGTAGCCAAGCCTCAAGGCTGGCGACGGTACCTCAAACCCCTGGCCCAGCTGCTCCCCTGAGGATGGCTATGACTTCGCGCGGCATCTACATCACGGCCAACGACAAGGTGCTCGACCATGCGATCGCCTGTCTCAACAGCATTCGCGCCCACGATCCCAGCATCCCCGTCATGCTGATTCCCTACAACGACGACTACCACCAGGTGGCCGAGGTGCTGGGCCGCGACTACGGCGTGGAGGTCTACCCCGACCTGGAGTTTATCCAGCGACTGTCAGAAAATCTGCACGGCATCTTTGGCGAGGGGTTCTTTGCGCGGCCCAACCAGTTTCGCAAGCAGGCCTGCTGGTTTGGCCCCTTCGATCGCTTTCTCTACATCGATACCGATGTGGTGGTGTTTAGCGCGATCGCAAACGTATTGGATCACCTGGATAATCACGACTTCATCAGCTACGACTACCAGCACCGAGGTGGCATTCGCAACGTGTTTGCCCCCGCCATTATTGAGCAGGGGGTCTTTACCGCCGCCGAGCTAGAAGACATGTTTAACTGCGGCTTTTGGGGGTCAAAAAAAGGCTTGGTCAGCGAGCAAGACCTCTACGACACCTTTGCCGAATGCGCCGCCCACCCCGACTATTTTGATTTCTCTGAAAAAACCTCCGACCAGCCGATCATCAACTACCTAATTCTCAAGCGCATGGCGCGGCGGTTTAACCTGGTGCGTCAACCCGGCGGTGGCCCCGGCAACTGGGCTGGCAGCCCCCACTTTGTCCAAGAGGGCATGACGCTGAGTGATCCTAACGTGAACAAGGCGCTCGATTATCTGCATTGGGCCGGCTACCGCATTCAGCCGGGCTGCCCCTACTGGGATATCTGGGCCTACTACCGCTACCTGCGCGACCCCGACAGTCGCCCAGTGGAAGTTCCAGTAGTGGCTCCATCTCCTATGAAAACCCTAAGCCGTAAGGCCAGCAAGCTGCTGAGTCGGTTGGGCAAATAGCAGAGCCCAAGATCTGCTGGATGACGCGCGGTTGAGAAGCGTAAAATATCACCATCGCTTGATCAGGGCTTTCAGTAGGCATGAACATTCCAGATTCCCAAGCTCATCGTATGGTGCAAGAGCTGGCAGACCTGACCGGCCAAAGTCTAACCGATGCCGTTAAAATGGCGCTTCAGCAGGCTTTGACCAAACTTAAGGCCAGCAAAACCGCTCCGCAGCCGCGCCCCTTGGTCGATCGCCTGAACGAAATTGCCCTGCGCTGTGCGGCCTTACCCAATTATGACAATCGCAGCGCAGACGAAATTTTGGGCTACGACGAGCACAGGCTACCTATCTGATGGTGATCGATACTTCAGCAATCCTGGCTATTCTCTTTGCCGAAGCTGATCGAGAGCCTTATTGACTGTCAAGATCTCCCTACATCGAGACCCCAGGGTTCTTTTGCAAACTGTCAAAGAATTTTGGCTTACCCCAGAAGAACCCTGGGGTCTAACCCCGCTAAAACAAGCGACCTTGCTGAACTTCTCCTAGCGCCGATCGCGCCGTGCCAGAAGACGCCAGGCGATCGGCGTAGCGGGTGGTTTCGGGCAGGCGGTATTTTGTGCTGCATCGCAGCACCAGGTCGATGGCGGTTTCGAGCGTGGTGTAGTGGCCGGGGGAAATGTACAGCGGTTTGGTGTTGGCGCGGTTGCGCAGCACGGCTCCAATTCTCTCTCCCCGATCCATTAGCGGTACCCAGGTGCCTTTGTCGGTGGGCACCTCAACGTGGGTGCCCACCAGGCGCGACTTAGCCACGCCAACGGTGGGGCGATCGCACAACAACCCCAAATGCGACGCAATTCCCAACCGCCGAGGATGCGCGATCCCCTGACCGTCGCAGAGAATCACATCGGGCTCGGTTTTGAGCTGCGCCAGCGCCGCCAGCACCGCAGGCACTTCTCGAAACGACAGCAGCCCCGGCACGTAGGGAAAGACGGTAGGCTGTCGCACCAGCACCTC
>DASQNN010000191.1:0-4433 GCA_035644955.1 Nodosilinea sp.
CACCGTAGCCAGAGGCAGAGGGCTGCGATCGGGGCAGAGGGGCGGCGGCACTAACTGCATGTGCTTGTGGCGCTGGCTCGCCCCCGCCAGGCGACCGCCGTTAAAAAACGCTAGGCCATCAATTTCGGCCATGCAAATGGCCAGAGCCTCGAAATCCGCCAGGGTAAGCCAGGTGTCTTGATCTTCAAAGGCGCGGGTGACGATCAAAATATGATGGTCAACCACGTTGTACTTGTTAAGCAAGCACAGATGGGTGGCCGACAGGTTGGCCACAAACAAGTCTGAGTCGTAGGGCAAAAAAGGATTGACCGACTTGCCGGCCCGGCTCTGGGCCTGCTGGGCCAAGTCGGCCTTTTCTTTGCGAGTCAGGTTGGCCAAAATCCTGACCAAAAAGCGCATTCCCCCCTGTTCCACAAACTCGTAGCGGGTGTCAATGGGCTGAAGGGCACCACAGCCCAGGGCATGGTAAGACTGCTGCTGAATTTTGCTCCAGAGGTCACCGGGAGTCAACCCGGCCTCAGGGGAATAGGCCATAGAGACACTACAAGGGGAAAGTTACCTCCCCGACTCTAGCAAACCCCTGCCCCTAGCAACAGAGGCAACGGCAGGGAACAGTCCGACGAAAAAGACGGGTTAACTCAAACAACGTCGCAAGTTTTTCGGAAGCGCTTTGCGATGTTATTAAGTGCCATTTAAACGCAAAAGCCGAACGCAACAACACCCAGGCTTTTAGTCAAAGAACTTCCCAGATTACGTCGAGCCTTTATGGAGAGGGAAACTTTATCTACGCCCTGCCGGGCATAATTTTGAAACCCTAAAACTCCCATTTGCCTACTTTAGGAAGGGTTGAACAAAGCCTTGGGTGCTGCCGTTCAGACGAGACAGATGTGAAATTAACAGCGCTTTCACTCCTTTTTGTGTGTGGGACAATTGGCTGTTTTATCTGCCAGGGGAGCCTGATCAGCTCCACATTCAATATAGTCTCTTAAAAAGCGTGATCCCGCCCGTGAAATGATAGTTAACACTGGATAAATCCCGCTTTAAAACAGCGTCAAGCTACGTTACCTAGGCCCTTTGACGAGCAACGCTACACCAGCAGCAAGTCGTAAACAACCCTAGCTCAGGCAATGCACCGCCAGCCAAATACAGGGCGGTTCGCTGCTGGTAAAGTCAACTCGGTGGCGCACGTGGGCCGGTATCAGCACATAGTCTCCCGGCCCCATAGCCAAAGTCGCGCCATCCTCATAGGTGAGGGTGGCGCGGCCTTGCACAAGCATTACCCATTCGGCCTGGCTTTGGTCGTACCACTCGCCGGGGGGCGTTGTTTGCCCAGTGGAAACAATCCGCTCCACCCGCAGATGGGCGGTTTCAAACAAAGCGGCAAACTCTTCCACCGCTGGCAGCGGCTCGGGAAGCTGAAACAGGTTGGCAGAGTGGGGCGCTGGGGGCATGGCGCAAAGGGTGTAGCACCCTAGTCGATCGAGCAGCCGTCTTGGTCGCAGGTGACTTTGGAGGACAACGCACTCTCTGGCACTACGGTAAACCCGCCTACGCTAACGCCCACAACGCCGTATTGCTCCCGCAACACCTGGTTAAAGCTAGCGATAATCTCCGGCAGCTGCTGCTCTAGCACCGACCGCACTTGATCGGCCTCGGGGGTCGGGCTACCAACGGTTTCTATAGGCATAGGTTCAAGCCAATAACGAATGCCTTAATTGTAAGGTGTTAAGAAACGCGAGGAACAGTGCTTCTGCGTTCAAGGCTAGATCGCCGTCGGTTAAGGGCGGGAAGCCTAGATCGACCAATCGTTTTAAGATCGCCAAGGCAATTTCGATTTGCTCTGTGTCGGGCAATGCGTCAAAGGTGTTGAGAAGTTGTTGGGCCTAGAGCAGTCATAGATTTTTGCTCAGTGCCCGGTCAGACGTTAGCATAAGCGCTAGTGCAAACTTATTATCCAGGTAAACTTCATCCGTTTGGTTGACCCCACGGTGAAGCCCACAGGCCACAGCGACTAGTACCTCAGCGTGTTGACCCACAAGCGAGGGGTGACAACGGGCTAAATACTAGAGGCCCCAGGATTTTTAAAAAATCTGGGGCTTAACATTACTGCTGTTGACGCTGAGCAACTTGCATCAGTAAACGTAGCGCATCGTTGACTAACTCAGCGCTGGGAAAGGCTTGGGCAACATCGGGGTCAAGCAACACTAGGTTTGTGCCCGCCTGATAGCGATCAACATATTTGCCCCGTACGCCTCGCTGCATTTTAGCAAAGTCATACTCAGGGCGCAGTTCGTCATCTATTTCGTTGTCAATTGTCTTCTTCATAAAACCTCCGTTCTGGGCGGGTGGCTTTTCGGGCGCTGATGATACGGACTATATTATTTCGCTCACTATGGGCGACGACCAAGATTTCTCTAGACCCAGATAAGCCAATGATAACGTAACGGCTTTCACCAACAGAATGGTCAGGATCAGGGAATGTTACAGAAAGAGGATCGCTAAAGACAGTTGCAGCTTCCTGAAAAGAAACGCCATGTTTACGGAAGTTGAGTGCTGCTTTCTCAGAATTCCACTCAAATTCCATGTACGTCTTTCATCAGGAGATAGCACACCTGTAAGTTAAGTGTGTGTTAACAATAGGTTACCTTTGAAATTTATGACGCCTTGAGAATAGTCGATCTTGGTAAATCAAGTTAACTATACAAGCTGCATAGTTAACTTGCGATTCTGAAATCACTATGGCTACTGAGCCCTTGTATCCTTACATCCCCACATACTCCTGGAGGGATTTAACCTGGAGGGGGTGTTGTTGCAGGGAGTGGATGGCTGAGGCTGTGGCCTTGGCACCTGCGATGGTGGTGATGATCGGCACTTTATAGGCCAGGGCTGTGCGGCGAATCGAGCGATCGTCCTCCTGGGCGGTGCTGCCGGCGGGGGTGTTGATGATCAGCTGAATTTCGCTGTTTTTGATCGCGTCTTCGATGTTGGGGCGACCTTCGTGAACCTTGAGAATGAGGCTGACGGTGAGCCCTTCATCCATGAGGGCGGCGCGGGTGCCGGAGGTGGCGATTAGGTGGAGGCCCATTTCGGCCAGCTGCTTGGCGATGGGGATGACGGCGGCTTTGTCGCGATCGTTCATGGAGATGAAGACGGTGCCGGCAAGGGGCAGCTTTTGGTTGGCCCCCAGAGCGGCTTTGGCAAAGGCTTTGCCAAAGTCGGCATCAATGCCCATAACTTCGCCCGTGGAGCGCATCTCTGGCCCCAGCAAAGCGTCGGTACCGGCAAACTTGTCGAAGGGCAGCACCGCTTCTTTAACGGCGATGTGGTTGGGGATGACTTCTTCGGTAAAGCCTAGCTCTGCCAGGGATTTGCCCGACATGACACGCACCGCCAGCTTGGCCAGCGGATGGCCGATCGCCTTCGACACAAAGGGCACTGTGCGCGAGGCGCGGGGGTTGGCCTCGATGATGTAGACCTGGTCGCCCTTGACGGCAAACTGAATGTTCATCAGGCCGATCACCTTCAGGCGTTTGGCCAGCTTCGTCGTCCAGTCGCGGATGGTGGCGAGGGCGGCGGGGGGCAGGGTCATGGTGGGTAGGGAGCAGGCCGAGTCACCGGAGTGGATGCCCGCCTGCTCGATGTGCTCCATTATGCCGCCGATAACGACCTGGCCGGTGTGGTCGGCGATCGCATCCACATCCACCTCGATCGCATTCTCCAAAAACTTGTCGATCAAGATTGGGTGGTCGGGCTCGACCAGCACCGCGTAGGTCATGTAGCGCTCCAGATCCGCGTCGGAGTAGACGATTTCCATGGCGCGACCCCCCAGCACGTAGCTGGGTCGCACCACCACCGGGTAATCGATCGACTGGGCCACCCGCAGGGCGTCCTGATAGCTGCGGGCCATGCCGTTGGGGGGCTGAAGAATCTCCAGCTCGCGCAAAATGGCCTCGAAACGCTCGCGGTCTTCGGCGGTATCGATGGAGTCGGGGGAGGTGCCCCAGATTTTAGTAGGGGGGTGGATGGGGGGATGGGCCGTGGGGTCGGCGGCGGGCAGGGAGGAGAGATATTCCTGCAACGGCACCGCCAGCTTCAGCGGGGTTTGACCACCAAACTGAATAATGATGCCGATAGGGTTTTCGGCTTCGAGGATGTTGAGCACGTCTTCTTTAGTCAGCGGCTCGAAGTAGAGGCGATCGCTGGTGTCGTAGTCGGTGGACACCGTCTCAGGGTTGGAGTTGACCATGATGGTCTCGTAGCCGTCGTCGCGCAGGGCAAAGGAGGCGTGGCAACAGCAGTAGTCAAACTCAATGCCCTGGCCAATGCGGTTGGGGCCGCCGCCTAAGATCATCACCTTGGGGCGATCGCTGGGCAGCACCTCGGTTTCGTCTTCGTAAGTGGAGTAGTAGTAGGGGGTAAGGGCCTCAAACTCG
>DASQNN010000192.1:0-2787 GCA_035644955.1 Nodosilinea sp.
AGCCTGCTAGAGGAAGACGCAGACCTAACGCCGGAGAGCACGGTATAGCCGTTATGTTCCGCTGCCTAACCATGCCAAATACTGCCAGTCAGCGCCCGGCAACGACCTCTATAAACTGTCTGCCCTCAACCATTTGATAAAAGTCATAAAAGTCATAAAGGAGATGCTACTAGCAAGGTTTACCTAGATTTCGGTACCAGCGCGCCAGCCGGTGGGGGTCGACGCCGAGCAGGTAGCCGGCCACCATGACCTGGTTGGCCAGGGTGGTGCGCAAAATGCCGAGGGTGCGCCAGCGGCGATCGCTGGTCACCACCGCCGCCGGGGCGATCGCGACTCGCCCCACCCGCCGCAGCCGTCGCACCAGCTCAAAGTCTTCCATCATGGGCAGGTTGGGGAAGCCGCCCAGGCGATCAAAGACCGCAGTAGTCAGAAAAATGGCCTGATCACCGTAGGGCATTTGCAAGAGGCGCGATCGCAGATTTACGCCCCATTCCACCCGGCGCAGCGCGCGGCGGGGGCTGTCGATGGCGAGCCTAAAGGCTCCGGCCACCACACCGGGTTGCGCCAGAGTCTCGCGAATCGTTTGCTCAAACCCATCGGGCAGCCGGGTATCGGCGTGGAGAAAGAGCAGAATTGAACCGCTGGCCACCGCTGCGCCCTGGTTCATCTGGCGGGCTCGCCCCGGTGTCGAGAGGACGACCCTGGCTCCCTCGGCGGCGGCCACCGCTGGAGTAGAGTCGGCGCTGCCGCCGTCTACCACCACGACCTCTACCCCAGCCACCGTTTGCAGGGGCTGTAGCACCTGGGGCAAGTTTTTGGCCTCATTTAAAGCGGGAATCACAATGGAAATGAGCGGCGGCTGAGGGCTGAGTTTGGCCCTGGCTCGGAGCCGGGGGCGCTGGTCAAACCCTGGCTTTAGCCGGCGATCGCGGCTGCCCTTTCGGCCCTGGGCACTGCGACTGAGCCCCCAGGGCCAGGCGTGGGATACCCTGCCTAGAGATTGCTTGACCTGGGCCTGAATGCGTTCAACATCCCATAGGCCTGTCGGTGACTGGGGCATACCAAACCGTCGTTGCGTGTTCCGCTACTTTACCCAACTCGCCTAGCGGCTTGGATTAGGGATGACTTATTTTTTGCTGAGAGCACCCTTCGACCGTACTGCGCCCCCAACCTGCGCCTTAAAACCGATCAAAAATGTAGTTGTCGGCGTACTGAATGGCCCGATCGCAGTCCGCCTGAGAGCGCACCGTCCAGGCCAGCAGGGGCAGGTTAAAGTGGCGGCGGGCCAGGGTGGTCGGCAGGTTGGGCAAGGCGTTGACATTGTAAGAAATGAAGTGGGGCGCGCTGGCCCAGGTGAGCAACAGATTGCTGCGCAAAAAGGGCTGGGGCCGTCTGGCCAGCTGCCCCCGCACAATGGTGGGGGCTTGTCGCCGCAACCAGTGCAGCGATCGCGGGTTAAACGACTGCACCGCAAACTCGCCCCCATAGCCCTCCAGGGTTTTGACCAGCGCTTGCTCGGGGGGGCCGACTTTTTTCTCGTTTTTGAGTTCAATCAGCACCGGCACCTGGCCGTCGATGCAGGCCAGCGCTTCGGCCAGCGAGGGAATGGTCTGGTCGGTGTCGCAGAGGCGAAACCGCTTGAGGGTGTGGAGGCGCTGACTGGCAATGCGGCCCTTACAGCCCGTCAGCCGCTTCAGGCTGCGATCGTGAAACACCGCCAGGTGGCCATCGGCAAGCAGCTGCACGTCTAGCTCGATGGGGTAGTTGGCCGCGATCGCCGCCTCAAAGGCCGCCAGCGAATTCTCCGGCACCGCTGGTTGGTGCAGGCCCCGGTGGGCAATGGGTCGGGTCGTAATCCACTCTAAATCCACGCTATTGTGGGCATTCTCTACCCTGCTAAGCTAAATTGCACGGCGATCGCGCTGCATTCATCCTTGGCCCTATCCATACTTAAAGTACGGCCTACCCCCTACCCCCGCCAACCCCCCACCGATGCCCCTTGATACCTGGTTTCCCCTCGCCGTTTACTACAGCGATTTGCCCGCTGCCGCCCAGCACAAAGCCGCCCTCACCGAGGCCATTCTGGATCTCGAAGCCAGCGGCAGCGAACCCCGCAACTTCCCCGAAATGGCCTGGACGGGCGATCTCCACGGGGTCGAAAAAGTCCACACCGACCCCCGCTTTAGCTGGCTGGTGGCCCAGGTCGAAACCCACGTGGTCACTTACCTCACCGAACTCGGCCTCGACCTCAGCCAGGTCGATCTCTACATTCAGCGGGCCTGGCCGGTGGTGTCGCGGCCCCAGCAGGAGGTTGGTGCCCACAGCCACAACACCGCCCACGTCAGCGCCGTGTACTACGTCGCCGTGCCCGAGTCGGGCACCGATGCCGCCGGCTGCCTCACCTTTTTAGACGATGCCCGTCCCAACGAGGTCAGCCCCGGCCTGGGCAGCGAAAATACCGACATCATCGCCACCTGGAACTACCTCAACCAAGACCAGGCCCTCTACCTGCCCACCGAAGGACGGCTGATTGTCTTTCCCGCTAAGCAGCGCCACGGGGTCACACCCAACCACACCGAGGAGCTGCGGCTGTCGCTCTCCTTTGATATTGTGCTGACAGCGGCACCAGGGCAGGCCGCTGGGGCTTACGAATTTCTCATGCCGCCGCCGACCCAGTGGCAGCGGTTTGGCCCAACGCCCTAGCCGCAGGTCTTAAGCGGGCAAGGTTTCGCCACTGAGAACTGGAATTACACGGTAATTGCCTATGACTTCGCTCACCCATCACCT
>DASQNN010000193.1:0-2587 GCA_035644955.1 Nodosilinea sp.
GTTTCCATCACCACTTTTTGCTCATCGATCCAGCCGTTGAGGGCGGCGGCTTTTACCATGGCGTATTCGCCCGACACGTTGTAGGCCGCTACCGGCAGGTTGGTGGCCTGCTTCACCCTCCAGATGATGTCCATGTAGGCCAGGGCGGGCTTCACCATCAGCATGTCGGCCCCTTCGGCAATGTCGAGCTCAATTTCTTTGAGGGCCTCGGTGCCGTTGGCGGGGTCCATCTGGTAGGTGCGGCGATCGCCAAACTGGGGCGCACTCTCTGCCGCATCGCGGAAGGGGCCGTAGTAGGCTGAGGCATACTTAGCGGCGTAGGAAAGAATGGGCGTATCTTCAAAGCCGTGCTCGTCTAACCCAGCTCGAATGGCCTGCACAAAACCATCCATCATGCCCGAGGGCGCAATAATGTCGGCCCCCGCGTTGGCCTGGGCAACGGCGGTTTTCTTCAGCAGTTCCAGGGTGGGGTCGTTGAGCACCCGGCCGCTGAGATCCCCTACCTCCAAGTACCCGCAGTGGCCGTGGGAGGTGTACTCGCACAGGCAGGTATCGACAATTACCAGCAGGTCGGGCACCGCTTCTTTGACGGCGGTAGTGGCCTTTTGCACAATGCCGCAGTCGTGCCAGGCTCCGGTGGCATCGGTGTCTTTGTCGGTTGGAATGCCAAACAAAATAATGGCCGGAATGCCTAGGTCGTAGACTTCCTTGGCTTCTTCGACAATTTTATCGACGGAAAGCTGGTAGACCCCCGGCATGGACGACACTTCTTTGGCCACCTGGTCGCCGGGCACCGCGAACAGAGGGTAGATCAAGTCGGCCTGGGTGACCAGGGTTTCTTGCACCATGCGGCGAAGTTGCGGGTGCTGACGCAAACGGCGAGGACGATGGGTCGGGAACATGGCCTGTGGTGTGTAGAACGCGTCTAAGAATGAAGCTTCATTAAATCAAAGCTTCATTTAGGGGCGAAAACAAGCGCTTGGTTACGTTCCGTAACTAAGTTTAGGCCAGGCTAGCGTTCACCTAGCAAGCGGCGAAGGGGTAGGGGGCGGCTGGAATTCGCTGGATGGGTGCTGGCCCAGCTGAGGCGACTCATACCAAATCCCGAATGAATACCCCCGATTTGTAGCATGCTACGCCCCTACGGGGTTCCTGATTATGAATTGGGGTTTACCAAATCGGATTTCGTATCAGGTTGGCGAACCAAGGCCAGGGGCCAGGGCGATCGCCCCACGTTCGTATCTGCCCTGTCAAACGACCCATCTAACCCCCACCCAAGGCCACAAAGTTTTTTAAGCCCCGTTGCAAAATCCCCAGGACAGTGTGCTATGTTTATAAGCCGTGTCCGGTAAGCAACTGCACACGGTTTCCCCGCAAGGGGGTCGCTAGCTCAGCGGTAGAGCACTCGGCTTTTAACCGATTGGTCCTGGGTTCGAATCCCAGGCGACCCATTTTTCAAAGATTTGCTCGTTTTCACCCCTTGGATAGCAAGATGGGTAACAAGACTCACGGTCTGTGTCCCTCAGTGTTTTATGATGGGGCAGGGTAGCGGGGTGTACATATCCCGGCTGAGTGGGTAGTTACTTTTAAGCTTGACTTTAGCTTGTCCAAACATTTCGTTATACAGCCATCGATCTATTCTAAGATTGATGAGTAAGGCTACCTACTAAAACGTCTGAAGGCCTAACGGCGAGAACACACTAGGAGGATTTTTATGGCGCTTGTCTCACTGAGGCTTCTGCTAGATCACGCGGCTGAGAATGGCTATGGCATTCCGGCCTATAACGTAAACAACCTGGAGCAAATTCTGGCCATCATGAAGGCGGCGGATGAAACCGACAGCCCCGTGATCCTACAGGCCTCCCGCGGTGCGCGCTCCTACGCTGGCGAAAACTTCCTGCGTCACCTGGTGCTGGCCGCCGTCGAAACCTATCCCCACATTCCCGTGGTGATGCACCAAGACCACGGCAACTCTCCCGCCACCTGCTACTCGGCCCTGCGCAACGGCTTCACCAGCGTCATGATGGACGGCTCCTTAGAAGCTGATGCCAAGACCCCCGCTAGCTTTGAGTACAACGCCGCTGTTACCGGCGAAGTGGTGAAAGTAGCCCACTCCATCGGCTGTAGCGTTGAAGGCGAACTGGGCTGCCTCGGCTCCCTCGAAACCGGCGCCGGTGAAGCAGAAGACGGCCACGGCTTTGAGGGCACCCTCAGCCACGACCAGCTGCTGACCGACCCCGACGAAGCCGTGCAGTTTGTAGAGGCTACCCAGGTAGACGCTCTGGCCGTTGCCATCGGCACCAGCCACGGCGCCTATAAGTTCACCCGCAAGCCCACCGGTGAAATTTTGGCCATCAGCCGCATCGAAGAAATTCACCGTCGCCTGCCCAACACCCACCTGGTCATGCACGGCTCGTCTTCTGTGCCCCAGAAGTGGCTGGACATGATCAACGAGTACGGCGGCAATATCCCTGAGACCTATGGCGTGCCCGTGGAAGAAATTCAGAAGGGGATCAAGAGCGGCGTGCGCAAGGTCAACATCGACACCGACAACCGCCTGGCCATCACCGCGGCCATCCGCGAAGCG
>DASQNN010000194.1:0-8067 GCA_035644955.1 Nodosilinea sp.
GCTTTGCGCACCGAAATTAGCCCCGAGAGCGCGCACATGGAAACGGTGAGCATAAACACAAACACCACGCGAAACAGAGTCATCTGCATAGGCAGGGTGCCTGCCGTGGCATTGTAGGCCAGCCCGTAAAGCCCCAGGGCCAGGGCGAGACCGGGTACGTAGCCCATCAGAGCCAGCAAAATGGCTTCCTGAATTACGGTTTTGAACAGATAGCCGCCGCTGTAGCCAATGGCTTTGAGAGTGGCATACTCTCGCAGGTGGTCGCGAATGTCGGTGTAGAGAATCTGGTAGACAATTACGGTGCCCACTACAAAGGAGACCACCACACCCAGGCCGAAGATAAAGCCAATAGACGTGGTTTGAATCCAAAACTGGCTCTCTTTGAGGATGATTTCGGCCTTGGTATAGACCTCTACATCGGCGGGGAGCTGCGCTTGCAGGGCGGCTTTGACTCGCTGGGCATCGGCCCCTGGTTCAAGCAGCACTAGCCCCAGGTTGACCTGGTCGAGCGGGCGGGGGGTGAAGTAGCGGCGAAAGTTTTGGTCGCTCATGATCAAGGTGCCGTCGGCGGCAAAGCCACCCCCCAGGTCGTACTGGCCCACAATGGTAATGCGGCGGCGATCGGCTTCGGTTTCGAGACCCACGGTTTGGGGGCCAAACTCGGGGCGCGATCGCCGGTCAATAAAGGCGCTGTTGGGCTGCTGCAAGGCCCGTTTGCCCTCAACGGTATTTAGCTCTGGCATCAGAAACACCGGGTCGCTGGGGTTAAAGGCGTAGACAAACAGGGCTCGACTGAGGCTGGTCTCGGGATTTTTCCAGAGGGCGTACTCGGCGTAGAGGGGCATGGTTTGCCGCACCCCCTCAATGCCCGCCGCCTGGTACAGCCGCTCGCGGGGAAACGCCTTGGTGGAGCTAATTTCTAACGACTGCGGAGAAATTAAAAAAATATCCCCGTTGAACTCGTCATAGAAGTTGGTGGTGGTGCTGACCAACGCCCCCAAAAAGCCCAGGTTCATAAACATCAGCAGCACCGCAAAGGTAACCCCGGCCACGGCCACCAGCAGGCGGGGGCGATCGTGGCGCAGGTTGTACCAGGCCAGGGGAATGCGGGGAAGGGAGGGGAATTTCATCGCCGCCTCCTAGGATTCAATGTCGATGGCGACGTCAACCTGCAGGTTGGTGAGCGCCGCTACCGCCTCGCTCTGATCGACCGCCACCCGCACTTCCACCACGCGGGCATCGGCGTTGGCGGCGGGGTCATCGTCGAGCACATCGTTTTTGGCAATTTGTAGACCAATTTCGCTGACGGTGCCGGTTAGGGTGTCGCTAAAGGCTCCGTTACGGCTGGTAATGGTGACAGGCTGGCCCAGCTTCACCAGACCAATGTCGGTCTCGTAGACCTCGGCCACCACCACCATCTGGCGAGTGTCACCGAGGGCCAAAATAGGGCCATCGGCAGGGGAAACCGCCTCGCCGGGGTAGGCAAACACGTCGAGTACTTGCCCAGCCTGGGGCGATCGCACAATTGTACGAGCCAGCTGAGCTTCGGCTAGGGCTAGGTTTTGGGCGGCAGAGTCGATCTGGCTGGCCACCTGGGCGCGGGTGGTGGTGGCCTGGGCCGAAACCACCTGGGCCTGGGCGTTTCTAATGTCGCTCAGGCGAGCCTGCTCAAGCCGCTGTTTAGTCGCCTGGGCATTGCCCAGATCGGCGCGCAAACTATTGACGGTAGCCTGCTGCCGATCGAGTTCCTGGCGCGAGATTGCCCCCGATGCATTCAGTTCTTGAAACCGGGCCAGATCAATTTCGGCCACGCTCAACTCGGCCTGGAGGCTCTCCACGGCAGATTGCTGGGCGGCGATCGCTGCCTGCTGCGGCCCATCGATCTGACCAACTCGAGTGCTGGCCTCCTGCACCTGAGAGTTGCCCAGGGTGGTTTCGGCGGCGAGCTGGGCGCGGGCCTCGGCCAGCTGGCTGGCAGCTACGTCGCGCTCGGCCCGGCGCACGTCGTAGGTGTCGAGGTAGGCAAGAATTTGACCCTGCTCCACGCGATCGCCCTTCTGCACCTCCAGGCGATCGATGCGCCCCGACTCGGCGGTGGCAACGTTGATCACCCGACTGGCGGGTTCGACCCGGCCCAAGGCCACCACCTTGACCTGGCGGGGCGGCGGTAGCTCGGCCTGCTCACGGGCGGCCTGCCGGGTTTGCAAAACGTTGCGCACGGCTAGGGTAGAGCCAGCCCCAACCACCAACAGGGCACCGATTAAAAGCCAAAAGCCTGGGTTTTTCCAGGGCTGAGCAGATTGGGCAGACATAGGCAGCGGCACATAACTGCTCTGAATTTAACTGAACGGTGTAGTTTAGTCAATGGCGCTAACGAGGTCAAGAAGTGATGAGAAGCAGACATAGGGATCCAAATTGGTTCCGTCTCTCCTCCCGCTAGAGGCGCTAGAACCACCTCAGGGCCGGAGCTGGCTTTCGTAATGTTTCCCCAGGCGCTCAGCCTGATGTCGCTGCCGGGTCTGTTTAGCACCCTATATTTTCTTTATGCTGCTCACCCCGGGCATCAACAGCGCCTTTTCGCTGGTAGAACCGGCGATCGCCACCATTCTCGGCCTTTGGCCAGGGCTGAAAAGCACCATGGCGGGCAACGGTGGAGCCGACACCCGCGATCGCGAAATCGCCAACGACTAAACCATTGCTCTTAACCCAGTGGTTTTAGTGAAAATTGCCCGATTGACAGTGGAAGTACCCTAGCCCCGGTGCCACCTTAAGGCTTAAATATCGCTTCAGATATCGGTTAAGGCTGCACCAGGTTGAGCGCCAGCAGGGAGAGTGGCCGGAACTGAGTCAACCGGCGCAGCCGTGGTGGCTGACTCAACTGGGGTAACTGGCGCGGCCAGGATTGGGGACTCTGGCGCAGCGGGGGCTTCCGGCAGAGGGCTGACCACCCCTGGCGGAGCATCGTTGTAGCGTCTCAGTTCTTCCAGCGGCGAAACCTGGTCGAGGCGGGTTTCCACAGGATTGGCGAGGTTAGCCGCCGAGGCAGATTCGTTGATTAGGACCGGGTCTAAAATCGCATCTCCCTGGCCAAAGGGTGACTGTTGCTCTAGGGCGCGCAACAGGTCGGGGCGCAGGGCAGACAGAGGTTCATCAGCGGCGGGCCAATAGGTCGGGTCGCCCAGCCGCAACCCCGCTAGCAGGTCACTAGTTTGGTAAAACTCCAGCAGGTCAAACTCAAGAACTTGCAGGTTGGCACCGTCGACAAAGGCCATTTGACCGCCGTAAAGGGCAAATTCTTGCCCGGTGCTGGCGCTGGTCACCAGCACCGGGCCAGTGGGGGCGTCGGCCAGGGCCATCACCACGGTCAACGTCCGCGAGGGCACATAACGTACGACCACCGCCGTGCTGTTGAGGCCCACGGTGGCGTTGGGCGTTTGCACGGTCGTGCGACCCTGCTGAGGCGGCACAAACACCGCAGCGGTACCGTGGTTAAGGTATAAATTGCGGGTAGCGGGCCAAAAGCGCAAACTGGCCTGCTGCCCAACGCGAGTTAGTGACCCGTCGTTAAACAGAACTTCGGCCTTGGAGAGAGCACTGGTGCTGAGGGTTTCGCCTGGGCAAAAGCAGTCAGCGACAGAGGCCGGGCGCGAGACTCCGCTGGCGGAGAGCAAGCTAACCTGGTTGGTGCTGATGCTCAGTTTGGCCCAGGCCCAGGGCACCTCGGCCCCGGCAGGAGACGCGATCGCAACACCGCCGACCATCGCCAGCAGCATCGCCAAAAAACTATCGGTACGAAAAACCATAGCAGTTCGGTACGAAAAACCATAGCAGTACAGAGTGACCACGAGTTACAGCAGGCCTAGGGCCTTGAGGTAGATGCGGCCGATCACCCTATCTCCTATAGTCAGGGTGATTACGGGTAGAGTACCCAAACAGCGGCGGTGTAGCTCTAGGGGCAAAGCCCTCGATGGGGAGGGAGGCGGTACCGCGCAGCAAAAACAGTTGGGACAACATCTAGATAGAACGTCCAGGGGGCTTAGCTCTATGGTAGTTTTTGGCCAGGTCGTTTCTACCAGGATTCGTAAATCTTGTGTCCTTGTAGATTAAATATTCGATGAATATAGACTTTAGTTTCAGGAATTCCCAGCAAGATCAGTGATTCTTCTGGTGACAATCCAACCCACGTTTCACCTAGGCAGACTCCATTGGTTAAGCGGCATACCCCCCTTCAACTGGCGCTAGTGAGCCTCGGCCTGCTCTGCTACGGAGCTATGCCCAGCTACGCTCGCCCCGGCCAAAGCAGCGATTTAGCAGTTGATGTGGTGGCCCAGCCTGCTGCACCGCCGGCTGAAGCGGCTAATCCGGTCGATCGATCGGGCCCTGGAGCAGCCCCAGAACAGATCATTCCCACGGACGCCGCACTGGGTCCGGTTGCCCCCACCGCGGCGATCGCCACCGCCGGCCTCACCCTCAGTCTCGAATCCGATCGCCCCAGTTCCTTAACGGCTGGCGGTGCGCTGGTCACCGGTTCAGTCAGTCCGACGGCGATTGCCCCTGACCTGGCCCTTGCCGCCAACGCCTACCTAACGACGGCCACCGCTTTGACCTCTCCCAGTCCCCCAGCCGCGATTGCCGATCGCCTGGCCCAGCTTGAAGAGGACGATTCACTGCCCCCCGAGCCAGAACTAGAAGATCCAGAGCTACAAGATCCAGAGCTACAAGATCCAGAGCTAGGGGTAATTCAGGTGCGGAGCCTGCTCGAAGACAACGACCTGGGCATTTTGCGCATTCGCGATCAGCCCCAGCTGCCGGTGCAGGCGGCGCTGCCCGCCGCCAAAATTGGGTTCTTCTCGGCTCGCCTGTCGGTCGCCAGCAGCGACAACATTTTACTGGCCGTCAACGACGCGAGCGAGCTCACTGGCGACACCTTTTTGCGCCCCTCGATCGCCTTTGGCGTCTACCCCGCCCTCGGCCCTCAAACGGCCTTCATTGCCACCGCCGACCTGGGGCTACAGCGCTACAACGCCCAATCGAGCCTCAACTACGACGACTTGCGGTTTCGGGTGGGGCTACGCCAGGGCCTAAGTCCCCGCAGCTATGGGCAGCTTATATTCACCTACCAAGAGCTATACCGCCCGGGGGGCAATCGCGGACGTTTTTTCAAAAATAGCTCCCTGGGGCTAACCCTGGGCCGCCGCGATTCGATCGCGCCCAGCCTGGCCCTTGACTCCTACTATCTACTTCAGTACAACGGAGCTCAGTCGACCAGCGGCAGCATGGCCACCGATTTTAGCCGCATTCTACAGTCGGCAGGCACCTACCTCGGCTACGACATTACCCCCAATATTCAGGCCGGCATTAGCTACCAGCTCAACTTGATCGACTACACAACCCAGGACCGCTACGACACGTTTCAGCAGGTGCTGGGGCAGGTGGTGTACCGACTGAGCCCCACTCTGCGCCTAAACCTCTACGGCGGCATCAGCTTTGGGCGGTCGTCAGAACCTCGGGTGCAGTTCAACGACACGTTTTTTGGGGCTGCCATCGATGCCACCATCCCCTTGTTTTGAACCTGTTTTATTTGAACCTGTTTCCACGGTTAGGGGTAACCCGGCTACGTCGCTTTGTGGCCAAAGGCGCAGCTTGAACAGACTGAACGGGCAGGTCTAACCTGAAGCGACAGGTCTTTCAGGCGGGAAGCATGGGACCATGGGAAATAGAATTTTTCATCCCTGCCCCATCTGCGGGACCCCGGTGCGCCATTGGGAACGCTACCCCCGCGCTGTATGTAGCCCATGCGAGGCCAAAGCCTGTGATGAACGGGGGCGCAGACTAGCGTTTTACAACGTTTCCGCAGCCGGCGGCTTTGAAGCGATCGTTGTGGGCACCAGGGAAATTTACCCAAGTCACCGCTGCTACATCGACGGGGTAGCCTGCTGGGCCGATGAAGCTCGATTTGGCGGTATTGTGGTTCAACTCCACCCATAACGGTGGAGCGGTTAGATACAAAGCGGTCACAGTGACAATACTGGCGCTAGCTCTCAACTTCCGCTAGCTCAATGACCTGGTTGTCGTAGTCTTTGACCAAAAAATTCAGAGGCTTTTCGTTGCGAATCTTGTGCTGCAACCCGCTGAGCTGCACCCGCATCAAAACGTACTCCAGACAGTTGCGGTCGAAACAGACGTGGCGATGCTGGTTGCGGTGGCCCAGGCTAGCCCCGCTAACAACATGGAGCTGAGTATTTTTGCGCAGCTGGTACCACAGCCCTTCGGGACTGCTGAGGGCGCTTTGATTAGCAAAGCTGGTGGCCCCGCCCAGGTACATGGGGTCGAGACCAGCGGTGCCCAGGGTTTGCTCGTAGTTGTAGTAGTAGTGCAGGGGCACCTCCGCCGCCGGCAGGTTGAGCATGCCTTCGTAGAAGTGACGAGCCACTTCCAGGTCAGAGACCATTACCGTGTAGACCTTAGGGGCGCTTTTAAGAAACATCCACATGGCCCCGGCATAGGCCGCCAGCAGCATGACCATGATGCCCTGGGTCGACATAATGCTGTCTAGGGGCAACCCCAGCAGGGCTACTGGGGTAGAAGAAACCAAGGCTAGGTCAAACAACATAGGCCTCACGGGAGGTAAAAAACAGCGGCGGATGGAGTACTCACCGATAGCAAGTCTTTCCTTAGCTCAGTGTATCAATTCTGCAATAAACTCCACTATATCGAGGTGCCAACCGGTCGAGAGTTTGTCAATTCAGAACAATTGGCTGAATAAGTTTGGCGCGACTTCAAGAAAATTAAGTGGCCAAAATCCTCACGATAGGTATATTAGAGGCTGATTTATCCGAAGATCAGGTCGGTAGCGGGCTTTTACCCCGTCGGCGGTGGCCTGGGGTAAAGGCGAATGTTTTTCACGGCTCAACCCATGTCTAGCACAGCGCATATTCCCAACTTTCCCGAGTGCGATCACCGACTGGTGCAGGGGCTGCACCACCTGAGCGATCGCGAGCTGGTGCAGCTCTTTCAGCGCCACGGCGACGCTGGGCGATACTTTACGGCCATTTTTTGCCGCTATAGCCCCATGGTCTACAGCCTGATTCGCCACTCGGCGCGATCGCCCGTGCAGGCCGAGTACCTATTTGCCCTGACCTGGCGCCACATTCTCCACGAGCTGGGCGGTGTAGAATGTCCCGATGCAGTGACGGGCGAAGGCCCCGGTGCCTTTACGCTCCAAAACTGGCTGATCAACATCACCGCCCTCTGCATCAACCAGGCGGTGGTGCCCGAGGTAGAAGCCATCCACTACTCCCTAGAGCAGGCCACACCGCCCTTCTGGTGCTACGTTGAGCAGGGCCTTGATCGCCTGCCCCCGGTAGAGCGCCTGGTGGCCGTGATGGCCCTTACCTTTCGCTGGAGCGAAAACCGCATCGCCGCCTACCTCCAGGCCGAGGGAGAGTCGCTTACGGCGGCCGACGTGCGCCAAAAGCTGGGGCTGGCCTTTCAACATCTAGAATCGGCCTTGCCTGAAGATATTCGCCAGATTTACCTGGGTGGTGGGTCGCTGCGGCCCCAGCCCCTACCCGACGATCTCGACAATCTGCTCACCGTGCCCGACCTAGAGGAGGCTGGCTTAACGGGGATTGACCTGGTCGGTGTCGGCGGAGAGCCGGGTGACGAGTGGGCCAACTGAGCCCGCTGACTAAGGCGATCGCAACCGGGGCGATCGCAACCGTGGGGAACCATGCCTGGGGAGTGGCAAAGGCCGCTCCCATCGAGCCGTAGGCCCGTCCTGCCGACTGGGTGTCGCCCAGCAGACGGTAAATTTCAGCGGCCTCCGCCCAAGAATCGGCGGCCTGGGCTAGGTTGCCCTCGGCAGACTGCTCGTTGCCCAGCTGTATCCAGCCGTCGGCTACGTCGCGCGATTGCCCTCGGGTAGCGTTGTTGGGGCGAATGTCGAGCTGTTCTTCTAGGTTCGCTGCTGGCGCTGATTGGGTCAGCCCCGGCAGCAGCGTCAGGGCCAATAGCCCCAGGCTGAGTAAATGTCTATGGTTCATTGCCGTTGCCCCTCCCCAGGCA
>DASQNN010000195.1:0-8441 GCA_035644955.1 Nodosilinea sp.
GTAGGGAGGGCCATTGCCCGGTTTTTGCCAAAACCTTGGCGTACTGTGTGGCTTCTCCGCGAAGCCCCCGATAGGGGCGCAGCATCCTGATACACCTGATCCTAAATTGAGGTATCAGCGCTTGCTCAGCCTCAATACAAAATGTCACAGAGAAATTGGGATAATTTTCAGCACAAAAGCTAAAAGTCACGAAAGAGAACGATTTTGCACATTCTCTTTCGTGACCTTGCAAGGTAAGGGCAGCGTATTAATCTCAATTTTTAGGAGGGTGCCAGCCTACTGAAACCCAGCGTTTTCTGGCTGCTAGGATGGCTTCATTGTTCATCCGCAAAGCTAGAACCGTAGCTCGCCCTATAGCGGTACTGCCTTTGACTCTAGTGCCGTCGTCACTCCAGGCAAAATGCTGATGCCACTCCTGAAGCCTGGGGTTGAAAAGTGGCTCAGTCTGCTGGGTGAAAAGATCTCGACCTGTTGTCGAATCGCCCTTGAACTCGTTGCAGGATCGGCAGGCTAAGCAGACATTTTCAAAGCAGGTTTCGCCACCTTTTGAACGGGGGTGAATATGATCAAAAGCCATGCGAATGCCGCTCAGGGCCTCGCTGGTTTTGCAGTAGCAGCAACGATCGCGATCGCACGCTCGAACCTGATTACGCAGGTCTACAGGAATATAGCTGGCCATCAAGCTTCTATTAAAATCGAATGCCCGCGCCAGCGCAGCAAAACTACTGCCTGAGCCTTGCAGAGCATAAATCGCTCTGCCTCTTTCCTTAAGGCAGTCAGTTCGTTTTGCTCCGCTGCTGTCAGCCTGTCATTCTGATTGCGATCCAGCAGTTCGTCATACCGCTCTAGTTCGGCCTCAGATCGTTGGCTACGAGCAACTCTCCACAGAGCATCATCATCCAGCCGATCTAGGGCAGCTAATGCAGATTGAAATTCCGGTGGCACATCATCCCAAGGAGGTGGGCTACCAATTTGCAATGCCCTGAGGATAATGTCATTGAGAGGACGCTGTGTTGCCTCGGCAGTATTCACCAGTCGCTGGTGAATGTGCTCTGGAATATTAAGGGTGACGGTAGCTGTCATCGGCGTGCTGAACTATGAGAGGCTTAAGCCCGGATCCGAAGGGGAAGATTCCAATTTTAGCTAGAGCTGGCTACGGAAGCACATTAGGTGAGATCAGGGGGCCTCAAGTTTGTGAAATTGGTGGCCCCGTAGTGCTTGTCGATCATTTTAGCGCTGGTGCCTGTCCACCGACCGATAGCTGTGCTGTTGATGTGGGCTTCTACACACAGGCTGATAAAAGTGTGGCGGCACTGGTAGCTCTTGGCTACAGCAGGCTTTGAGCTGGGTCAGGCAACGCTTAGCTGCATCGGGTGTCCGATGGGCTAGCAGGTAATCACGAATCAGAATAGCCTCGTCTAGAGATCGGCTGGGGAAACGGCTAATGTGATTTTTCTGTTTGGTAAAGTCCTTGGCGTACGGATATTCCCCCAAAAAAATTCCCCCAATTTTCCCCCAATCCGTCCCCCAAACTCGCCTAAAGATGTCCAAAAAGGGACAATACGAAAATCTGAGGTTCCAAAGCAAAAGCCCCGAACCGTTTAGATTCAGGGCTTTTCGCTTGATTTAGTTGAATGCCAGGAGGCGGGCTTGAACCGCCGACACGAGGATTTTCAGTCCTCTGCTCTACCAACTGAGCTATCCCGGCTTGGGGCGCGATTTCCAGCGCTCACTTAAGATAGCAAGCCGGGGTCACCCCTGACAAGGTTATGGAGAAAAAATGCTGTAGTTCTCTATCGAACCTCTCGCAGACGGGCCACTTTGAGAAAAAACCCACCAGCCCCTTGGCCAGCGTAGGCCTGCACACGCACCGTGTAGGTCCCGGACTCGGTAATGCGGGCAAACAGCAGCGAGTTGGTGGTGCCGTCGGGGCCGTCATCGTTTTCCCCTATGGTGACGCCATCTTTATTCATCAAAATGACCAGGGTGTCGAACTCATCGGAGGTAACATCGACCGCCAGCTGATCCCCTGCCTCCAGGTTGACGGTATAGTCGCGGGCAAAGCCCCCAGCCCCTGTGGGAATATCGCGATCGCTCAACGTATCATTTACTTCGCGGGAGGCCGGCAGGGGAATGGGTGTATAAACCGGGGTCTGCGCCTTGGCTGGCAGCGAAGTCAAGGCCAAAGTGGTCAACGCCAAGGGAAGCAGTAGGCCGCGCTGTAACCGAAGGTGAAATTGCATAAATCCTGGGAGGTTTAGAAATAAATATTGCCCAAAGGCACGATATCGAGCCCATTATGGCCCAAATATCCCAATTGCTTCTGGAATTACAAAAGTCTACATATACCCCGCCACTCCTCTATTTGACAAAGGGTGATGGGCAGCTGGGGAGAAGCGGCATCGGCCGAGAGTACGACAAGCTGAGGTTTTGGTTGCGTCGTTTAGCGATTTCGTTGCTACACTCACAGACGACCTATGCCGTTAGGTATACCCCCTTTGTCCATGCTGGAGCGCCGCCGCCATCGTTTATCGCCGTCGAAGCCCAGGAGCAGGCGCAGACGGCGGCGATCGCCGCGTCGCCCAGCGTTGATGACTATGGCCCTGCTCAGCAGCACCCTGCTGCTAGTGGCTTTTCGCGGGGCGAGCGAGTACTGGCGGCAGCCCCTAGCCTTTACCCAGCGCCCGGTGGGGCAAATTGTCAATCGAGCTGAGGTCGCCACCGGCATTCGCCAGATTCAAACGGCCAATGGCCGCCCTACCCTCACCCCCCTGCCCCTGGCTGAAGAAGTTTGGACCTGCGAAGTGGTGGTGATTGGCGGCACCCTGGGGGGAGTCGCAGCCGCTTCCCACGCCATGAGAACGGGCGTCACCACCTGTTTGATTGAGCTGACGCCCTGGCTGGGAGGGCAGATTAGCTCCCAGGGCGTATCGGCCATCGACGAGTCGCGGGCGATGCGCTGGCGGCGCAATTTTTCCCCTAGTTGGGAGGCGTTTAAGGCGTTGATTAAGCGCCAGCCGGTGTACCCACCGCCGTGGGCAGGGCTGCCTGCCCAAATGCCCGTGGAGAAAACCAATAGCTGTTGGGTGGGAGAGCTGTGCTTTACCCCCCGCGCCGGCGCCACCGCCGCCGAGATGTGGCTGCGCGATGCAGTCCGAAGTGCCCCCGAAAGCCGCTGGGCCACCTCTACGGCCTTTAAAGGCGCTGCCTTTGATGCCTCAGGTCGCTACGTGACGGCGGTTTACGGGGTGCGCCGCGTTCCCCTCGACCCGGGCTATGTACCCACGGGGCGGCTCTCCCAAGAGCTAGAGCGCTGGTACGCCTGGTCTGACGATGAAGCCTACAACAAAATTCCCATTCGCCTGCAGCCGCCGCCCAATCGGTCGATGATTGTGATCGACGCCACGGATACCGGCGAGCTGGTGGGCTGGGCCAATTTGCCCCACCGTCTAGGGTCCGATAGCCAAGCCTTTACTGGCGAAGTCAACGCGCCCGCCAAGGACAACCCCGACTGCACCCAGGCCTACACCTACCCCTTTGTGCTGGCCACCCTCGACGACAAAAACGAGAGTTTAAAGGCGCTGCAAAAAATTGAACCGGCCCTAAGCAAGGCCGAGCACCGCAACGAGTTTGACCTAGAAGGGTTCCCGTTTTTCAACTTTGGCAGCGTGTTTAACTACCGCCGCATTGTCAGTCAGGTGTCGGGCAATGGCAACGTCAACCTCACCCGCCCCGGCGAAATGACCCTGATCAACTGGAACCGGGGCAACGACTGGCACTTTATGGACCCGCCCCTGGTGTTCACTGAAGAGGATGTTCGCCTGACGGGGCAGCAGCAGGACTGGCTGGGGGGGCTATCGACAGAATCGCTCAACTATGGCGAAATTCACGCCCTGCAGTTTGCCGAGTGGTTGATCGAAACCGAGGCCAACAAAAAGCTGCCCCTGACGTTTTTGACCGGCGCTGATTCTCCCCTGGGCACCCAGTCGGGCCTTAGCATGGTGCCCTACATTCGCGAGGGGCGGCGCATTTTGGGTCGCCCCGCCTACGGCCAGGATAGCTTTATGGCCGTCGAGGCCGATCTGCGCGAAGACATGACCGGGGGCCGCGATTTTAGGGCGACCGCCGTTGCCCTGGCCCACTACGACATTGATATTCACGGCTGCCGCTACCGAGCCTGGCGGCCCTCCTACGAGGCGTCGGGGGCCAGTATTAAAGAATTTGTGGTGCGGCCTCTGCAAATCCCCCTAGAGGCGCTGGTGCCCCAGGGGGTCGACAACGTGCTGATTGGGGGCAAAAGCGTTGCCGCTAGCCACATTGTCAACGGGGTGACGCGGGTGCACTACGGTGAATGGAGCATCGGCGGCGCAGCAGGAACGACGGCTGGCTGGCTGTTGCGCTACGGCCGGCCCTACGACCTGACCCCAGCCCAGATTGTGGTGACGGGGCAAATGCCGGCGCTTCAGGCATTTTTAGTCGAGCAGGGGCTGCGGTTTACCTGGTAGCGCGATCGCCCTAATCTGCTATCTGAGCCCCGATTTAGATATATCTCTGGGGCGATCGGCCCGGCCCTTCGGTTAGTGACCACAACCTTGGCCTATCCTAGAGGGTGCTGACTGATAGGTAGGGTGTTACCGATGGCAGAGGGGATGGATCGCAGGCTGTGGGTGGGATTACGGCGATCGCTGGCGATCGGCTTACTGCTGCTTTTAACCAGCTGCGCGATTCCTCAGATCAAGGCTGAAGACCGGCTGTTTTTGCCTGTCACCGCCGAGCTGCTGGACGTATACAACCTGCCGCCCCAGGAGTTTGAGGGCACCACCGTAGGCGGCCTCTCGGCCCTGGTCTACGATCGCCCCCGCGACCTGCTCTACGCCCTCTCCGACGACCGAGGCCGCTTTGGCCCCGCCCGCTTTTATACCCTGGCCGTTACCCTGGGCGGCAGTGCGGCCCAGCCTCGGTTTGGCACCGTTACCCTTAAAGCCGTTACCCCCCTGCTCGATGCCGACGGTAACACCTACCCCCAGGGCAGTGTAGACCCCGAGGGCATGGCCCTATCGCCGCGTGACACGCTCTTCATCAGCAGCGAAGGGGATATCGGGCAAAACGCACCGCCCTTTATCGGTGAGTTTGACCGCCAAACCGGGCAGGTGATCGCTACCCTGCGGCTGCCGGAGCGGTTTTTGCCCGACGACCCCAACAGCCCCAGCCGAGGGGTGCAAAACAATCTCGGCCTTGAGGCGCTGACGGTTACTGGCTCGTCCAGCGGTGCGGGTATGATCGAGCCGTTTCGGCTGTTTGCCGCCACCGAGTCGGCCCTGGTGCAAGACTACAACGACGACCCCAGCCTGCCCCTCAACAGTCGCTTTCTGCACTACTTAGTTGGTGATGACCAGACCACCCTGCTGGCCGAGCACCGCTACCCCCTCGACTTAGAACCCTCCGGGGCTGTGATTAACGGGTTGACCGCCCTGCTGGCGATCGGCCCCGGAGGGCACTTTTTGGCCCTAGAACGGGCCCTTGGCCTGCGGGGCATGCAGGTGAAGCTCTACCAGCTGGCCACTGGCGGTGCCACCGATATCTCAACCATCCCCAGTTTGCAGGGCGACGTGTCGGGGATAGCCCCCATTCGCAAGCAGCTGGTGCTCGACTTTGCCAATACCCCCGTGGCTGTGGATAACCTGGAGGGCATGACCCTGGGGCCGCGCCTGCCCGACGGTAGCCAGAGCCTGCTGCTGGTCAGCGACAACAACTTTGCGGGCGTTCGCGCAGCGTCCCAGGATGGGACTCGCGCCACCCAGCTGCTTCTTTTGCGATTGCAAATGTAATGCTTTGATCGCGCAAAAATTAGCGGGTGAGCCTAAGTTGGCTCACCCGCCCAGAGGATGTGGCGTACCGCCGCTAGCAGCGGTCGCAAAGACGTTATAGCTGTCGCCACGACGGTTAGGACGTTTCCGTAGGTAGCCTATGGGCGATGGCTATACGCCAGTTTGGCGTCCCAGGCTTGGCTACAGGCGGTCAGCATTGTCCTAAGCGAACTGGCCAGCGCTACAATTAGCTAACAGCGCTGCCGATTGCCCCTTTGAGAGCCGCAATCCCCTGCTCAACGCTGGCCCACAGGCCCATGTCAGGCTCTTGACCGGCTATTTCACGGGTACCAACAAAGTAAAGCACGCCTTTGAGAACCTCTTGGTGGGCCCGATTTTCAAAGTTAACTTTGTTGAGCGGCTCCATGGCATCTTGAAGATCATCGCTCAAGGTTTGACCCACTTTGTGCAGCACCAGACCATTCATCGTCTGCTGGTGCTTCAGCAATTCAAGCTGAAAAAACTTGTCGTATAGAGACAATTCTGAACCGTTCATCATTTGGGTGACGGCTTCAGCATGTTTTTGGGTGATATCGCGCGGCTCTGCTGTGGAGCCTAGTTTGGTAGCAGCTTCTTCGATATTGCTGAGGTTGGCGCGATCGCTCTTTAGCATCCCTTCAAGACGCTCACGAATGGTGTGATCATCGGTGGCCGCCATTAGCTTTTGCTCGATGTCGATCAAGACATTTTGGAAAAGCTTCAGGTCAGCAAGCTTGGTTGTCATGGTTGTCATATCAGTCATTAGATGTCTTTCCTAACTAAAAGTTTGATAATGTGTCATTACTCACAGTCTTTATGATCTCGCCAGAACTGAGGGGTATCCTCTCTCTTTGGAAAGGTTCGAGGCGAAAGCCATCTCTAACCGGTTGCATCGATTAAGCAGAAATTAATCCGTTAAGCAACTCCCCCGTTCCCTGGCCCGTCTGCCTCCCTGCGGTTGGCAAATAGTCAGCCCATAGTCTGCTGGAGCAAAAACAACTTCTCTCGCGGTGGTGAGTTGTTGCATAGGCAAATTTTGAAAGGCGCGATACAGCCCTTGCTAGACCACCTTGAGTCGCTCCACGGGTAGGGTGCAGTCAGCGACTCTCAACCGGAGCAAATCTTTTCAAACTAGGTCTTTAGGCCGCAGTGCACCGCTTTTGGTATCAAGCGTCTTGCTAGACGCTAGCTCAGTGGTGGGGGTGAAAGGTGAAGAGTAAGGGATAAGGTAGTTCTGCCCTACGCCCCAGACCATCCCTCTAACAGCAGACCAGAGTCGCCCTGGCCAATTGCTACCATAGCAATAGCGTGCAAGCAGGAAGATGGAGCCATGTGTGGACGGTTTAGTCTCAACAAAACCGGTGATGACCTGGCTGAGAGTTTTCTGCTGCGGTCCACTCCCCCGGTCATGCCGCGCTTCAACATTGCCCCCAGCCAGCCCATAGCAACGGTGGTGGCCACCGCCGAAGAGCCAGAGCCCCATTTCGACTTTTTGCTTTGGGGGTTGATTCCCAGCTGGGCCAAAGACCCCACCATTGGCAGCCGCATGATCAACGCCCGGGCCGAAACCGTGGTCGAAAAGCCGTCCTTTCGCGCTGCCTTTAAGCGCCGTCGCTGCCTGATTTTGGCCGATGGCTTCTATGAGTGGGAAGCCCTGCCGGGCCGCAAAACCAAGCAACCCCACTACATCTTTCTCAAAGACCACCAGCCCTTCGCCTTTGCGGGGCTGTGGGAGCACTGGAGCGACCCCACCAGCGGCGGCGAACTGCAAACCTGTAGTATTCTCACCACTGCCCCCAACGCGCTCATGGAGCCCATCCATAACCGCATGCCGGTCATTTTGCCCCCCGACGACTACGCCCCCTGGCTCGACCCCGACTACTACCAGCCTCAGGCGCTGCAAGAAATGCTGCGCCCCTACGAGGCTGAGGCAATGGATCGCTACCCGGTTTCGACGGCGGTAAACAAGCCCCAGAACGACCTACCTGGTTGTATCGAACCCTTAGAGGAGAGGACACCAGAGCGCGATTAAAAGGGTTTGCCCTTCTCCTGACGCTGGCGTTGCAGGGCTTCCTCGTACCACTCCAGCTCAGCCAAAAAGGAACCCAGCCGTTTGACCAGAGATGGATCTTGGGGAGAACCTTCGCCATCGAGGGTTTCCGTAATGTTTGAGATGGCAAACATCGACGAAATGGTCGGCATGCCCAGCTCGCCCAAAAACACCCGCAGGTGGACGGCGGCCCGCACACCCCCAAAACCGCCCACCGAGTAAGAGACAATTCCCGCCGGGCGAAAGTAGTACTCTTCGAGGAAGTGATCCATCAAATTGCTCAACCCCGGCAGGATGGAGTGGTTGTATTCGCCAGTGACCACCACAAACCCGTCGGCGGTGCGAACATGCTCAGCCAACTCTTCCATCTTGGCTGGGGCCTGGCCGGGTTCGTACTCTTTATACATGCGATCGAGCAGGCCAAAGTCGTACTCCATGGCATCGGCAAACACGGTGGTGTGACCGCGCTGAGCTAGCTGGTCTAGCAAAAATTTTGCCGCTCGGATGCCATTGCGATCGCGCCGGTAAGAACCATAAAAAACCAC
>DASQNN010000196.1:0-5162 GCA_035644955.1 Nodosilinea sp.
AGCCAGGCCATGACCTGCCGTTCGAGGGGGGAGAGCCGGTCGAGCTGACTCGCCAGCAGGTCGCGAATGTCGCCAAAGACGGAGTCGCCGGCGGCCAAAATTTGCACAAAGGGCCGCAGCTGCCCGCCGAAAAAATCCTGCACTACGGCGGCTACCATTTTGAGGGCCAGGGGATTGCCCGCGTAGTGGTTAACCAAGTGCTGCCAGTCAGTGGCGGTGCCGGCAAACTGGCCCCGGGCCTGAAAAATGGACTGGCCCACCGGGGGCGGCAACCCCCGCAGGCGCAGAGATTTAATCGGCAGGGTTTCCCCTTCCTGCTGGGCAATTTCTTTGATTTTTTCGCGGCTGGTGAGCACGAGGGTGCTCTGGTGATCAACATTGCCCAGGCTGTAGAAGAGCTGACCGTAGTTTTCGTAGCCGGGTTGGTAGGTGCCGGTGCGATCGCCGGACTGCAAAATCGTTTCGCCGTTGTCGAGCACAATCAGACTGCGGTGCTGGCGCAGCTGGTCGAGCAGCGATCGCAGCAGGCCGTCAAACTCGGTGGCGGCGGCAGCGGCCCCCGGCGATAGCACCCCCAGCAGGTCTTTCAGCAGATCGTTGACCGGGGGGGCGTGGCGCAGCGATCGCCAGATCACCACCTCAAAGCGGTCTTGCACCTGCTGGGCCAGCTTCACCGCCAGGGTGGTTTTGCCAATGCCCCCCATACCAAACAGCCCCACCAGCCGACATCGCTGTCCCGCTGCCAGATCGGGGGCAATCCAACCCTGTAGCTGAGACAGTTCGTCGGTGCGCCCGTAGAAGGCGGTGGCCGTGGCGGCATCGCCCCAGTCACGGCGACGGTGCCAGGGTCCGGGGGTAGAGACTGGGGCTGTGGGGTCAGATGGGGTCGATAGGGTTTTGAGCTGGCGGGCCAGCACCCCCCGCAAATTGCGCTTGGTGACCTTTTCGCCCAGATTTTCGGAGAGGTGCTGCCACAGGTCAGAGCCAATTTGCTTGACGTAGCCGACTTCGTAGCCCAGGGCGAGGGCTGTGTCTTGGTAGGTGCGATCGTTCCAGGCCTGCTGAAATACCGCCGCCTGAATTTGGCTCAACGACTCCACTCCGCGCTCGGCAAGAACTCGCTCAACCAGTCCTAACGCATCGTCGGCGGTCATGGTGGTGTATCCAACGCTACTCGCTTCCCTGGAACTAAAGCGGCATGGGGCATGGGGGCATTTCCTTAGGGGTGATCCTAGCCAAGCCATCCCCTCAACTTTGTACCTTGTGCAACATTTTGCCGAGTGGCCCCGCCCTGCCCCCTAGGAAACGCACTTTTGGCGAACTTTTCTCGCACCTTCCGGTCCTAGCTCCATTGGTAGTCTCTCCTTAACGTTCAGCGCTTCGTTCTGACGGTCTTTGCACCCTCACCTTTCATCCTTACGTTCACCCTTAATTTTAAGGAGAGTCTTCCATGCGGAATCCCACGTTTCAGGTGACCCGTCGCCAGGCGATCCGGGGATTGCTGGCCACCGGTGCCTTTGGTCTCACGGTCAAACTCGGCGCCTGCAGCAATGCCCCCACCGCCTCGGGGGGCAGCGACACCCTCACGGCCGGGTTCATCTACGTTGGCCCCAAGGATGACTATGGCTACAACCAGGCCCACGCCGAGGGGCGCGCCAGTTTAGATGGGCTGACCGGGGTCAAAACCTCCGAAGAGGCCAGCGTGCCCGAAACCAACGCGGTGCAAGAAACCATCCGCAGCATGATCGACCTGGACGGGGCCACGGCGATTTTTGCCACCTCCTTTGGCTACTTTGACCCCCACGTGCTGGCCCTGGCCAAAGACTTTCCCGAGGTGCAGTTTTTCCACTGCGGCGGCCTGTACCAGGAGGGCGTTCACCCCGAGAATGTCGGCAGCTACTTTGGCTACATCGACGAAGCTCAGTACGTAGCGGGTGTTGTCGCCGCCCACGCCTCAAACAGCAAGCGACTGGGGTTTATTGCCGCCAAGCCCATTCCCCAGGTGCTGCGCAACGTCAACAGCTTTACCCTGGGGGCCCGCAGCATCGACCCCAGCGTGACAACTCAGGTGATCTTTACCGGCGACTGGGCCGACCCGGTGCGCGAAGCCGAGGCCGCCAACAGCATGGCCGACCAGGGCATCGACGTGCTCACTTGCCACGTCGACAGCCCCAAGGTGGTGATTGAAACCGCCGAGCGGCGTGGCATTTTTGCCTCGGGCTACCACGCCAACCAAGCCGAACTGGCTCCCCAGGGCTACCTTACCGGGGCCGAGTGGGACTGGTCAAACGTGTACAAAAACTACGTCACCCTCATGCAGGAGGGCAAAACCCTGATGAATGGCGGCATTCCCCACCTGGTGCGGGGTGGTTTTAAGGACGGCTTTTTGAAGCTGTCGCCCTTTGGCCCGGCGGTGAGTGCATCGGCCCAACAGGCGGCAGAGGCCGCCCAGGCTCAGTTGGTCTCTGGGGAACTGGTGATTTACAAAGGCGAGATTAAAGACAACAAAGGCAAAACCGTGATCGCTGGCGACAAGGAGCTGGGGCAGACAGCGGTGGAGCTGGAGCAGATGAACTGGCTGGCGGAAGGGGTGATGGGGAGTGTGGGGTAGAGGGAGTGAGGAGGTGAGTGGCCATCGTAGGGTGGGCACTGCCCACCATTCCCCGTGGCTGATGTTGGGTTATACCTCGTTCTACCGAAGCTAAGCCTGTCCATCATGCCCAAACGCCCTTAAACCCGATACCTGCCCACCTGTCCACGACATTGAAGATCCGGTGAACTGAAGGAGTAGAGTCATGAGCGATCGCTGGCGGAGTCTTCTTGAAAAAATCTGCATTCCCGTAGGGGCGCTGGTGGTGGCCCTGGGGATGTTTGGCCTGTTTTGCGCCCTGGCCGGGGCGAATCCCTTTGGGGTTTACTACTCAATCTATCGGGCCGCCTTTGGCAACTGGAGTTCGTTTCAGAACACGCTGATTCAGGCGTCGCCGCTGATGCTGAGCGCTCTGTGTACGGCCCTACCGGCGCGGCTGGGTCTGGTAATTATTGGCAACGAAGGGGCGCTGGTGCTGGGCGGGCTGGCGGCAGTGGCGGGCGGCCTTACCCTGGGGGGGTGGGGCCTGCCTACCCCTGGGGTGCAGCTGGGTATGGCCCTGGCGGACATGGCGGTGGGCGGCATCTGGATTGCCATTGTCGGGGCGCTGCGGCACTACCGGGCGGTGAATGAGACCATTAGCAGCCTGCTGATGAACTACATCGCGATCGCGCTGCTCAACCACATGGTCAACGGCCCGATGAAGGACCCTAGCTCCCTCAACAAACCCTCGACCTTTCCCATTCCCGAAATGCACATGCTGGGTACGCTGCCCGGCAGCCGGGTGCACTACGGGCTGGTGCTGGGTCTGGTGGCCTGCGGGCTGGCCTACTTTTTAATTCAGCGCACCACCTTTGGCTTTGCGGCCCGCACCGCGGGGGGCAACGTGCGGGCGGCCCGGGTCGCCGGTTTACCGGTGGGCAAGCTCACCCTGGCGATCTGCTTTTTGGGCGGGGCCTGCGCGGGCCTGGCGGGCATGGTTGAGGTGGCGGCGGTGCACGGGCGCGCCAACGAATCGCTGAACGCCAATTACGGCTATGGCGGCGTGCTGGTGGCCTTTATTGCCCGCCACAATCCGATCGCGGCCAGTCTGGTGGCCCTGCTGCTGGGGGGCATTCTGGCCAGCGGCGGCATTCTACAGCGCAGCCACGGCCTACCCGACGCCACGGTGATGGTGTTCCAGGGCCTGGTGTTTCTCTCGGTACTCTACAGCGATTCGCTCTACGGCAAGCTGCCCATCTTCAAGGCGCGGCCTCCCAAGGTGCGGCCTACCACTCCTCCGGTGGTAACGCCCAGCCCGGTTTAGCTTGGCCAGAGCATCAACGCCCGTGGGGGCGCAGCAGTGCTGTGCCCCTACCCAAAACCATCACGTTTTTAGTTCAATCACACATCCAGGGAGAATTAGAACCATGGCCAGTGAAGCTTTGGGCTGGTGGGGCATTCCCCTCGCCATTATTGCTGGAACCCTGCGGGGAAGCGCCCCGTTTCTGTTTGTCAGTTTGGGGGAATGCCTGACCGAAAAAAGCGGCAAAATCAACCTCGGTTTGGAAGGCACCCTGCTGATGGGGGCGATGAGCGCCTACGCCGTGTCGTACCTGACCGGGTCGCCCTGGCTGGGGGTGATTACGGCGGGCATCGCCGGGATGTTTCTCGGCCTTATCCACGGCTGGCTGTCGCAGCAGCCACGAGTTAACGATGTGGCGGTAGGCATCGCCATGATTATCTTTGGCAGTGGCCTGGCGTTCTTTTTGGGCAAGCCGTTTATTCAGCCCTCGGCTCCCCAGCTGCCGGTGATTTCCCTCGGGACCTGGAGCCAGATGCCCCAGGTGCAGTCGGCGCTGCAGATTAGCCCGCTGTTTATTCTGGGGGTAGCGATCGCGCCCCTGATGCAGTGGTTCTTTCGCTCTAGCCGCTGGGGGCTGCTGGTGCGCGCCGTGGGCGATAGCCCCGATGCCGCACGGGCAATGGGCATTTCGATCTTTAAGGTGCGGATGGCCAGCATTGTGGCAGGCAGCTTTTTAGCTGGCATCGGCGGCGCCTCGCTGTCGCTGTTTTACCCCGGCAGCTGGTCGGAGCGCATCTCTAGCGGCCAGGGGTTAATGGCGGTGGCCCTGGTGATTTTTGCCCGCTGGAACCCGGTGCAGTGTCTCTACGCATCGCTGCTGTTTGGCGGCGCCCAGGCGATCGGTCCGGCCCTGCAATCGGTGGGTATTGACGCCTACTACTATTTGTTTAACGCCTCGCCATACATTTTGACCCTGCTAATTATGGTCATTACCTGTTCCCCCAAACGTACCTTGACGGGTGCCCCCGGCTCCCTCGGACAGGCTCAGGAGTAACAGTTTGCTGCCGTCCTTTAAAGCATTTTGTAGGGATAGGTTGAGTGCCAGGTTGAGCAGCAGATTGGGTGAAACGTAGGGCAACCCCCACAACCCCGCTGCTGTTGGGTGCCGCTAACGCTCTACCCAACCTACTGCTAGAGCAGGCTAATACCCGTTAGCTATTTAACCGGAGAGAACCCATGGGAATTTTTGTTGAATCTGAGCCCTATCCGTACCCCTACAACGGGGAG
>DASQNN010000197.1:0-21562 GCA_035644955.1 Nodosilinea sp.
TGTCTCCAGGCGTTGAGACTCTTTTTTATCGCTATCTTGGCGGCCGTTGTCTGGCACAGGGGACGTCGAAGCCGGGGGCGATCTCGTTGGATTGACTCAACTACTGGGGGGCGGCTGAGTCTTCACGCTCAGGCAACCCCATCGCAGCTCTGTTACCCAAATTGCTGACTTTTTCAGCAAGCCCTATATAATCCAGATAGTCCTCGCTAGAAATTCCTTTTTAGAGGATTTTCGCTTTGAGCCTTGGACGTCTAGTCCTAGGCTCAGTGGCCCACCGGGCGATAACCTAGGATTCCACCAGAATATTACTGCCAATTGTTCAGGTCTTGTCCCCAGTTCTGGGTGAGCTGTACCCACTGGTCGCGGCGGCGTTCGACATCGGCCGCAATCCAAATTAGGGCAACGCCTACCCCTATGCCCACTACCCACTTGATGAAGGGGAAGGCAGCGTTGAGCAGCACCAGCTGGTTGAGGGCGTTGAGGGCAAACACCAGCGTGCCCACGTAGAGCAGGGCCCGAATGCGGAGGACAAGACCTGCTGCGATCGCCCCCAGGGCGATTGCCCCCGCCGGTAGCCCGGTCCACCGCTCGGTAACCAGGGCGGTGAACAAAACCAGCGCCAGCGCCATCACCCGAAGCCAGTGCCGCGGTTCTTTGCCCTCGGGCCGCTGCAGCACCGGATCTAGCTGAGCGATAGAGAGCAGCACTAGCCCCAGGGGCAGCAACCAGGCCAGACTGTCGCGAATTGCGGCCCTTTCCAGCCCGATCCAAACCGCCCAGACGGCACACCCCATCGAGAGGTAGGAAACGCGGATTTTGCCGCTGTGCCAGGCTAGCCAGCCGTAGAAGCCAACCAGCACCCACAGGGTCGGGATGTGGTCAACTCCGCCCGTGAGTAGCGTGATGGCCAGGGGCGCCCCTACGGCCATCACCCGCCAGGGCCGCTGGGGCCAACCCCAGGTGGCCCAGGGCACCCAGTACACCGGCACCGCCACGGCGCAGGCCACTACCCCCCACCAGTTGTCCAAAAATCCTAAAGACGGGAACAGCGATCGCCCCAGGGCAAACCAGCCAATCAATTCGATCAGCCCAGCGTAGACCCAGGCTCGTGGGTCTACCTCACGCGACTCCAATCTCCCCTGGCTGAGGGCGTAAAGAACGAGGGCGGCGGCGATTCCCAAAGGGATCGCTTCGCGAATCGCCAGCCCCAGCCAGCCCAGCCTGGCCTCGGCAAAACCAGAGCCAATGCCGCCACCCAACATCAGCAGGCTGCCGATCAGCCAGTGCAGGTGAGCGGCCCAGACCAGCTCTATCTGGGGAAGGCCGAGGGTGCGATTGAGCTGCCCGGCCGCCAGGCGGTACAGGGTCATAATCAGGGCCGCTACCCCGGCCAGCACCAGCAAAGCATCGGCGGCCTCGCCACCCGAGCCCTGGAGCATTTGGTAGATCACCAGCTCGTACCATCCCACCGACAGCAAGCCCAGCGCCAGCCAGCGCGCCAGGGGCATCTGGGTGCGTCGCCCGACCTCCAACACCAGCAGGGCCGCGACAACGACCAGCCAGCCCGTCCAGGCGGTAGCGGTGTAGGCCCGCAGGGCCAGGGCCAGCCCGGCGTAGAGCAGCGTCAGGGTTTGTAGGGGAGCCGCCAGGGCCGGACGGGAGCGGCCTACCCTAGCGGCCAGGGTTAAGGCGATTGCCCCCAGGCCCAGGGTAGGCACCGCCAGCGCCACCGGGGTGGGATAGCGCTCCACTAACAGCCCCGCCACCAGCAGCTCTATCCCCCAGCCAGCCAGGTAAATCGTCAGGGGGCGAACATTGCCCCAGTAGCGCAGGCCCAGGCCCAGCAAAAACGCCCCCAAGACCGCGACGATTAGAGGCCGGGGTTCGCGCCAGTCGAAGTAGTAAAAGGCGATCGCCAAGGTCGATAGGGTGAGCACGACGATGGCGAGACCGTGACCCCAGCGATCGCAGGCCGTTCGGTACAGCCCTTGCAGCGAGGGAGGCTCAGCCTCTGCAAGTGAGGGAGGCTCAGCCTCCACAGCGGCAGGTAGCGCCCGCCAGGTTCCCCACAGTACCGCCATCAGCCCCACGGTCACCAGGCCCCAGTCGGCCAGGTGGCGCGGGTAGCCCGGCAGCCAGTCGGCCAGGCTGCTGTAGACCCAGCCCAGGCCAAAGCCCACCGCCAAAAACGCCACCCCCGGCCGTCGGTAGAACGCGCTATTGACCCCCGTTAGCGCCGTTGCGCTGCCCAGACCCACCAGCCTGGTCCAGGGCAGCCCCAGGGTAAAGGGCAGGGCAATGCCCGTGGTTAGCACGCTGATGGGGTGGCGACCGATGAGCGCCAGCACCGCCGGAATCACCAACCCCACCCAGCTCAGCGCCGAGCCCCAGCCGTTGTCAACCAACTGACTCCACAGCAGGGCATAGGTGAGCGCCGATAGCCCCACTCCGTAGAGCCAGGCGCTGCTGCCCCAGAGACCGCTGAGCGCTTTACTCAGCCCCAGCGCCGCCACGGCCAAAACCACCATCACCACCACCCACCGCTCAACGGGTAGATCGGGCCAGCGATTGCCGATGGCGATCAGAATGCTGAGCAAAGCCAGGCCGTAGGTAGTTACAATGCGCCACCGAGCCAGGGGCCGCCGCCGTGTCAACACCAACGCGGTAATGGTAGAGGCGACTAAGTTCACCACCAGCACCGGGGTGCTAGCCAGGCTAATGACGGTGAGCAAGACATTGCTGCCCAGGGCCATGCCGTCGCTAAAACGACCCAGCCGAGGCAGGCCTCGCCGCAGGTACTCATCGGCCAGGGCCACCAGGGCCACCACGTAGGGAAATAGCGAAATTCCCAGCAGCGGCCCATAGCCGAACTCAAAGCCATCCTCCCCTGCCAGCAGGGACAGCGGGGCCAGGATCGCCTGCCGCAGTGACAGGGGCAAAATTTCCCAGCCGACGAAGCCGAGCTGCACCGCGATCGCGTAGGCCACCAGCAAATCCCGCCGCTTGCCCAGCTTGTTCAACGCCTGAATGCGCAGGGCCAGGCCGAGAACGCTGACGCCAAAGGCGGGAGCCAGCCAGCCGGCAATCGCCAGCAGCCAGCCCCACACCAGCAGCCCCCGGCCCACCACGATGCCCCAGCGGTAGGTGCGGCCCGACCGCGTTTCGGGGGGTGCTTCAGGGTTGGGTTCGCCCTCAGGTTTGGGCACCAGCCGCCGCTGGCCCAGCCACACCCAGGTGGCCCCATACAGCCCAAAGGCCAGGCCAAACTGGCCCAGCTGGTCGGGATCTATCGCGGTCAACCCCCGCGCCAGCAAAAGACCCAGGGCAGCGGTAATCGCCATGGTAGACCAGCGCAGGCCGGCGGTAGCGGCCCGCTGCCGCTGGCCATAGACCGTGGCGGCGGCACTGCCCACCACCCCCAGGTAAACGGCCAGCACCGGCATCGCCCCCAGGCCCCAGCCGGTGTGCAGGTAGGCCAACCCCAGGGCGTTGACCTGCTCCAGGGGGGTACTGTCCTGCTGGCGGAGAACTTGCAGGGTGACAAAGGTGAGCAAGATCGCCGCGATCGCCCCCACCAGCACCCCACCACCGCGCCACACCCCCAGCCCGTCCAGCGCCCAAAAATTCAGCGGCACCAGCAGCAGGGTAATCATTTGCAGGGTTTTGGCCGTCAGCTGCAAATTGGCGCTGCGCCGACACCACCGCCCCACCGCCCAAAATACTAAGGTGTAGGCCAGCAGCACCAGGTATTGACCCACCGCGCCAAAGCGCTCCCACTGGGTGGCCGCCAGCACTGCCGACGACAGCACGACGAGAAACACCCCCAGCCCCAGCAGCCAGACCACGCTCAGCTCGCTCATCAGGCGGTTGAGCCAGAGGTTGGTGGGAGAGGATTGGGGGCGTGGGGGCGTGGGGGCGTGGGGGCGTGGACGGGTGGGTGAAGTTCTGGAACGGCGGGGGCGGCGGGGAATATCCTCGGCGGGAGTGAAATCGGTAACGGGGGCCGCCCCAGGGGCGCCGGATGGTTGGGGGTCTAAGCAGAGATTGGTGGCATCGCTGAGGGCGGGGGCAAGCGCTGGGGCCATCTGCGGCGGCAGTTCGCAGCTGAGCTGGGTCTGGCAGAGGTCGCGCACCTGTGTCTCAGAGATCAGCCCCAGGCGCAGCCACGTGTCCAACCCCTCCAGCAGCCCTGGCTGGTCAGGCGATAGGTCTAGCTGTAATCGAATAGTAGGGTCTCGATCATCAGCCATAGTCTGCCTGGAAAGATGGTTTTAGAATTATGGTCGTTGGTATGGCGAGCAGATTTCTCCGCCTGAGATTCTTAACTTTAGGGCAGTAGGCCCTCGGGCTGGCCATCGACGTACAGACGTCCCCCTTTGCCCACCGTGGTGGCCAGCGTGTAGACCGTGTAGAACCACCCCGCCACAAAGAATATGCCCCGGCTGACCACTTTTAGCGGGTTGCCGCTTTTATTGCAGGGGGGGTGCCCCAGCACGTGGCAGTCGAACAGACGACTGTAAAGCCGCAGGTTTTGCCCCAGGCTGAGGTTCTTGAGGGCCAGCAAAAAGTGGTTGTGGTAAAAATGCATTTGGTAGCGGAGCGATCGCGTCGAAATGTCGTGACACCCCCCGGTCTCTTCCCCCAAATGCACCAGATGCGCCTCCGGGTTGTACCAGATGATGTGGCCCGTAGCGCGAATATGCAGGCAAAAGTCAGACTCTTCGCGCACGGCGCTGCCGTAGAATCGCTCGTCAAAGCGCAGGCCGTGCTTGTCAAATAGCTCGCGCCGAAACGACATATTGCACCCCCGCGCCGTCAGCACCCGCTGGGGCTGGGTGGTGTGCACCAAATCCAGGTGGTACCAGGCAATGCCGGGGTCCATCGCTTCGGGGGGTAGGTAGTCAATTTCAAATTCCTGCTGCTCCGCCAGTTTCATGCGGTCAAACACCCGCCCCGCCACCGCCCCCACCTCGGGCCGCTCTAGAAAGGTGCGGGCGTGGGCGTAGAGGTAGCCAGGAGGCAGCACCACGTCGTCGTCAATGAAGAGAACGAGGTCGGAGTGCGATCGCTCTATTCCCAAATTTCGCGCCGCCGGCAAACTGGCCCAGGGCACCGAGTACCAGGTAATTTTCCCGGTATCTGCCCAATCCTGAAGCTGCTGCTGGGTCTCTGACTGGTGGGTTTGGGTTTGGTCTACCACCACCACTCGGTAAGCCGGGTAATCTTGGGCCAGCACGCTGCGCAGCGTATCGCACAGCACCACCTCCCGCTGGTAGGTGGGAATAATTACGGCAATAGTGGGCCAATCCATAGCGGTGGAGGCCATAGCGGTGGAGAAACTAGGGGCTGACAGCAGTATGCCCCCAGAGCCACCCCGACTAAGCCTCGACCAGACCCGCTTCATCCCACCGCCATCAACCACCTCTCGCCGCAGGGGAAATCTACTACCCCCACTCCCTACCCCCTACTCACCCCTCAGGGCAGCTCCACCGATGTCGGCTTGGCAATATGGGGCAGCCCCCAGCCCAGCTTCTCCCGCAATACCTTAAAAAACTCCGGCGGTTGCAGGCGAATAAACTTGGCCGCGTGGGGGGCGCGGCAGGCGCTCACCTGGTCTTTGGGCATGACATAGCAGCCCGCGTTGCCATCCACAATCAGCACCAGGGGGTCGGGGTTAGCCGAGCGAATGACGACTGGCTCGCGATCGGGAAACACCAGCCCCCGCGATGCCAGCGAGTGGGGGCAGATGGGAATGAGCTGGGTGACAGGCACCCCTGGGGCAATCACCGGCCCTCCCGCCGATAGAGAGTAGGCTGTAGACCCGGTGGGCGTCGATACAATAATGCCGTCGGCAGCGATATCTACCGGGGAGTGGTGGCCGATCGCCACCTCAAAGTGGCACATACTGGTCAGGGGCTCTCGGTGCAGCACCATTTCATTGAGGCACAGCGCCTCCCACACCAGGTCAGACTCGTGGAAAAGCCGCACCGCTAGCATGCCCCGCTCTTCAACTTCATAGTCGCCCGCCAGAACCTGTTCGATCGCCTGGGGCAGCTGGTTTAGGTAAGTCTCGGTCAAAAAGCCCATGTGGCCCGTGTTTACCGTCAGCAGGGGAACCCCAATCGGGGCCAGCTGCCGGAAGGCCGACAGCACCGTGCCATCGCCCCCCAGCACGACGGCAAAGCTCATGTCGGCATCAAAGTTGGGCGGTACCAGACTGTCGAGGGGCGTGTGGCAAATGGGTCGCTCGGGCTGAGAATAGCCCAAAATGCCGCCTATGCCGGTGGCTAGGCTGACACTGTAGCCTCGGCGAGTCAGTTTTTCCTCCCATTCGAGAGCGGCCTGGCAGGCCACAGGCTTAACGTCGTTGTAAATAATGCCAACCTTGGGCACAGGCAGAGTCCAACCTTACAATCGGTGAAAAGGGGGTAAACAAAACGTGCCCTACACCCACTAAGATGCCGAACACGCTGGGGATCACAGTTTAGCTTCTCCCTAGGCTACCGTTTTTTCGTCTAGGGTAAAACAGCCCGCCACCGAATTGCCCGGCAACTGTACCCATTTGGGGTTGCTGAGCCGTATCGTTGCCCACAACATCGGGGTAGACCACAGCCTACGCTACGGTTATCTTACCTGTGGGGGTTTTGCCTGGCTCTGACCTCGATCACGATTGTTTTTGTATCGCTTTGTTTTTACCGCCGTGACCCGTCGCCCCTCTGAAACCACCGCCTACGTTCGCATTACCCACCAGTCGTGGAGCCAGGGCCGCATCGAAGGCGAAGTCCGGGCCAGTACCTACGAGTGGCAGTTTCAGTGGCGCTTTCGCCAGGGCAACCTCAGGGTAGAGCCGTCGCTGGGCCGAGCGCTGATCTGCGAACCTCTCAGCCGCTTTCTAGAACGCTTCGACTACCAACTCGAACCCGGCGGCGACTACTCGTTTACCATCCGAGCCAAGCTATAAGCAAAGAGATTACATCTCTAAAAATCAGCAAAATCGATGGTGTCTAGGGCATCAAAACTATCTTTGAGACTCGCGTTGATTAGTTAGTTTTTCTCAGCTCCTTCTCAGCTCTTGTATCAGACATCGTTGAGTTTTAATGGTCACAGATCACGCTCTACTCGCCCGTCAGGCGGTTCAAATAGCGCTCGATCAGCAAAATGGCGACAATGTCGTCGATGGGGCGAGAAATTTTGCGCAGCGACTGGGGAATTAGCCCGGCTAGGCCTGAGGGTGGGTACATTTGCCAGTAGCGATCGCGGGCTTCCAGCGTGGTATATCGCTCGTCTACCAGCGTGATACGCGGCGGGTCCGGGAGCTGGCTGAGGGTATCTTTCCATCCCTGAGACGCGGTTTGGTCGCCCAGCACAATCATCGAGATCGGAAACCGCTGGCGCAGGCTGGCAATTTCATCCATTACCGCATCGGCTGCCACAACCTGCTGATAGCACAGCAGCCGATCTAGACCCATAATCGCTAGGCCACACTTTTGCCGTCCCGGGTCAAAGCCCAAAATCACCGGCTGCGACAGAGGGGGCGGGGTAAGCTGGCTCACAGGGGCAGGGGGTGAAGTTCCTCTTCATTGTGCCACCCGGGCCTAATTTGCCAAGAAAAATGTGGTTCTCGTCTCGTAACACGCGAGGTGAGCGTTTGCCCCAATCATCCAGCGGTTCTCCGCTAGATGAGCCAGGAACAAAGGCGCTAAGACCTATCGGGTTAGTTGCTCGGCCAGTATTCAAACGTTTGAGCATGTCTAGGGTGGCATTGCTGGATAAAGGTATGAATCAAAACTGCAACGTCTCTAGTACGGGCAAACGGCCGTTTGCCCGTACTCAAATCCATGCTTCAATTCAGCAACATTGTCTAGGGTTGCTTGATGTTCTCATTAACGTGACTGTGGCTGTGGCGTACAAAGTGAGGGTTTTACACTAAACTTAGGCGGCATCAACCCTATGCGACGCCAATTAGAGTCGTGGATCCTGTCGATTGAAACGGGTAGCCAAAACTTTTGTTCTATAGTACGCTTGTTTTAAGCCCAAGGTAACGCTGGCCAGTGCACATTAAGCGTGTCGAGTTATCCCACTTTAAATCGTTTGGGGGTACGACCCAGGTTCCACTATTGCCTGGGTTTACTGTCGTATCGGGGCCGAACGGTTCCGGTAAGTCAAATATTTTAGACGCGCTGCTGTTTGGCTTAGGATTGGCCAGCTCGAAGGGAATGCGGGCCGATCGCCTGCCCGACCTGGTCAACCAAAACCAGATGAGCCGCCGCGCCACCTCTGAAGCCAGCGTTACCGTTACCTTTGACCTCAGCGATGTGCCCGCCGAACTGCTGATAGACGACGACGGGGCCGCATCGGGGAACGGTTCAGCTGGCAATGGCAATGGTCACATCCCGGCTAGTGCCAATGGCCACAACGGCCACAACGGCCATGCTCTTGGTGATGACTCGGCTGGGGCAGACCTCGACAAGATTGTGCTTCTGCCCATGGGTCGCGAGTGGAGCGTAACTCGACGGCTGCGGGTAACCAGCCAGGGTACCTACACCTCTAATTACTATATTAATGGTGAACCCTGTACCCTCAACCAGCTCCACGAGCAGCTGCAGCGGTTCCACGTTTACCCCGAGGGCTACAACGTGGTGCTCCAGGGAGACGTCACCAGCATTATTTCAATGAACTCCCGCGAGCGGCGAGAGATTATCGACGAGCTGGCTGGGGTGGCGGCCTTTGACCGCAAAATTGACCAGGCCCGGGGCAAGCTAGAAGCCGTGCGCGACCACGAAGATCGCTTTCGCATTGTGGAGCGCGAGCTGCAGGCTCAGCTAGAGCGCCTGGCCCAAGACCGGCAAAAGGCCGAACGCTATCAACGCCTGAAGGAAACCTTTCAGGCCAAGAGCCAGTGGGAGGCGGTGCTGCTGTGGCAGAGCCAGCAGCGGGCGATCGCGGCCCTGCACCAGACCCTAGAACAGGGCGAGGCCGAATCTACCCGGCTGGCCCAGGCGATCGCCCAGGGGCAGGGCGCGATCGCCACCCTCGAAGCCGAACTGGCTACCCTCAACGCCCACATTCGGGCCATGGGCGAAGACGAGCACCTGGCCCTCCAGGCCCAGGTCGCCACCCACGAGGCCGAGCTGCGCCAGCTCCAGCGGCAGGAGCAGGAGAATCGAGCGGCGACCAACCAGGGCGCTGCCCAGCGCCGCGACACTGAGATTGCCCGCCAGCAGCAGCAGCGTGAGCTAGAGCAGGTGGGCCAATCGATTGAGTCGCTGACCACCGGAGATTTAATTGCCCTCACCGAGGCCAAGAACCAGGTGCAGCAGGCCCTAGAAGAACGCCGTCAGGCGACTTTAGCGATCGCATCAGAATCCCAAACCAGCATTCAGCAGCAGACCCAGCTGCGCCAGGCGATCGAAACCCTGCGCAGCGCCATCGACCCCCAGCGGGCCGAGCAGATTCGCCTGCAAGAGCGCCTGCGCCAGCTGGAGCAGCAGATCGAAGCGCTGACCGAGCAGCGCAGCAGCCTGGGGTCGGCCCCGGCGGCCGCTGAGGCCGATACCGGATTGAGTCAGCGGCTAACTGCTGCAGAAACCGAGATTCAGTCCACAGCCGCCCAGATTGCCGCCGCTGAGGCCGAGCTGTCGGTGCAGCGCGACACCCAAACCCGCCTACTCAAAGAGCAGCGCGACAAGCAGCGCGAGCTCGACAAGCTCGAAGCCCAAACCCAGGCCCTGCAAGAGAGCCAGGGCACCCACGCCACCAAGCTGCTGCTGGAGAGCGGTCTGGCCGGCATTAGCGGCCTGGTGGCCCAGCTGGGCAAGGTCGACCCCAAGTATCAGCTGGCCCTAGAAATTGCGGCAGGGGCCCGTTTGGGTTACCTGGTGGTCGAGAACGACCAGGTGGCTGCCAAGGGCATTGAGTTTCTCAAGCAGCGGCGGGCGGGGCGGGCCACCTTTTTGCCCCTCAACAAAATTCGCGCCCCCCGGTTTACCCCGGTGCCCGACTGGAAGCGGCCCGATGGGTTTCTAGACTACGCCGTCAATCTGATCGACTGCGACTCGCGCTACCGCGACATCTTTGCCTACACCTTCGGCAGCACTGTGGTGTTCGACACCCTGGCCGCGGCGCGGCAGTACCTGGGCGACTACCGCATCGTCACCCTGGAGGGCGAAATTCTTGAAACCAGCGGGGCCATGACCGGGGGCAACGTGTCGTCGCGCTCGGGCAGCCTGCACTTTGGCACCGTAGAGCCGGCAGAATCCACCGAAGCCCAGGCCCTGCGCCTGCGACTAGGGGATCTGGACACCCTGCTGGAGCGGTGCGATCGCGACCTCAAAACCACCTCCGCCACCCTGCAAACCCTCTCCCAGGCTCTCATTGCCCAGCGCCAGCAGTACCGCGAGCTACAGCTGGCGGGTGAGCAGCAGCAGAGCCAGCAGCAGCAGCAAGCCCAGCAACGCGCCACCCTCGAAGCCCAGCTCAGCCAGCACCAGCAGGAGCTGACCACCACCCAGACCCGCCTGCAGGAGCTAGCCGCCGCCCTGCCCGCCCAGGAGGCCGAAATTGCCCGCCAGCAGCAGGCCCTCAGCGAGCTGGAGCAGTCCCAGGCCCACAGCGAGTGGCAGGCGGCCCAGGCCGCAGTGGGGCAGCTAGAGGCCCAGCTCAGCGATCGCCAGCAGGCCCTCCAGGCGGCTGAGCGTCGCCTGCAAGCGCTGCACAACCAGCGCCAACAGCTCGACCTGGCCTTAACCCAGGCCCAGCAAACCCTCACGACCCTGACCCAGCAGCAGGGCGAGCGCGACCAGCAGCTCACCCTGCTTCAGCAGCAGCAGGCGGTGCTCAACCAAGCGATCGCCCAGCTGCGGCAGGCCATGGCCGCCCTCGACCAAACCCTGGCCACCGAAAAAGCCGCCCGCGACGACCTGGAGCTGCGCCTGCGCACCCAGCGCACCCAAACCCAGCAGCAGGAGTGGGAGCGCCAAAAGCTGATCGAAACCCAGCAGGAGCGTCGCCAGCAGCTGGCAGAAGCCCAAGAACTGTTGGCCGCCCAGGCCGCCGAATTGCCCCATCCGCTGCCCGAGATTCCGCCCGAGACCGATCTGGAGGAGTTGCGCAAAGAGCTGCGATCGCTTCAGCGCCGCATGGAGGCCATGGAGCCTGTCAACATGCTGGCCCTGGAAGAATACAACCGCACCGAAGAGCGCCTGGGCGAACTCACCCACAAGCTCACCACCCTCGAAGAAGAGCGCACCGAGCTGCTGCTGCGGATCGAGACCTTTACCACCCTGCGCCGTCAGGCCTTTACCGAAGCCTACAATGCCGTCAACGAGAACTTTCAGGCCATCTTTGCCGAACTCTCCGACGGCGATGGCCACCTCCAGCTCGAAGACCCCGAAGACCCCTTCAACGGTGGCCTTAACCTGGTGGCCCACCCCAAGGGCAAGCCCGTGCGTCGCCTAGCCTCCATGTCCGGGGGCGAAAAATCCCTCACCGCCCTGGGCTTTATCTTTGCCCTGCAGCGCTACCGGCCCTCCCCTTTCTACGCCTTTGACGAAGTGGACATGTTCCTCGACGGAGCCAACGTAGAGCGCCTCTCCCGCATGATCAAACGCCAGGCTGAGTCGGCCCAGTTTATTGTGGTCAGCCTGCGCCGCCCCATGATCGAGTCGGCCCAGCGCACCATTGGCGTCACCCAGGCGCGGGGTGCCTATACCCAGGTGCTCGGCATTGACCTAGAGGCCCAGAGCGCCACGCTGTAGTGGGGGCCTAGGTCGGCCGGCGCGTTCTCATTCGCATTTCTACCAGCGCTTTCTACGGGCGCATTCTGATTAAGGAGAATGAAGGAAACGGGCGGTGACCCGATAGCGCGAGTACCCTGGCAACGGGCACTATATATCAGGCCCCTCCCGCGAGGTATCGCTAAACCATGCTGGTCTATGGACTCTGCTTTATTGGGGGCAGCGTTTTTGTGTTTCTCGCCGCTGTCGGCGGGCTCGACGGGGTAGACTTTGCCGACGATGTTGGCTTTGATCTCGACGGGCAGGTCGAGATCGATGACATTGACGTTGGCACCCAGCTTGACCAAACTCTGACGGCGCTGCGATCGCGCTGGTGGCTGCCCTTTCTCAGCCTGCGCTTTTGGACCTTTGCCCTCTGCTTTTTTGGGCTCACAGGTCTGCTGCTCACGCGGACACAGCCGGCCCTGGCCAGTGGACTGGTGGCTCTGATTGCGGTTTGCATGGGGCTGCTGTGCGGGCTAATGGCCGCGCTGGTGCTGCGCTCCCTGGGGCGATCGCCAGTCAGCAGCCTCATTCGCCCCGACGAGCTGGCCGGGCAGCTGGGTACGGTGGAGATTCCCTTCGACACCCACAGCCGGGGCAAGGTCAGCCTCAGCCGGGGCGGCTCCACCGTCAGTTTTTTGGCCGTCACCCAGGAGGAGCGCGCCTTTGGCGCGGGGGAAACGGTGCTAGTGGTGGGCTTAGAGCGCAACCAGCTGTGGGTTGCTTCCACTGATGGGCTACAGACCTACGATGAGCTACAGACCTAGGGACGACAACGGAGAAAAATAGCCCGATGGCAAATGACATGATTCGAACGGAACTGATTCGAATGGAACGAGGGGCGATGGTAGAGGTGCTACCCCCGGCTCCAGTGCTGGGGCAGACCGGTGGGCAAGTCTTGGGGGGAGGTGCGATCGCAGTCCTCATCTTTGCCCTGTTGCTCATCATTTGGGGCGCCAATGCCCTCGTACAAATCTGCGACCCCAACAAAATTTTGATCATCTCCGGGCGCGAGTACCGCCGCGCCGACGGTAAAACCCTGGGCTATCGCGTTATCTATGGGGGCCGCACCTTCCGCATTCCCATCCTCGAAACCGTCAGAACGATGGATTTGACCACCATGCCAGTGCCCATCGAGGTCACCAACGCCTACTCCAAGGGCGGCACGCCCCTCTATATTCAAGCCATCGCCAACGTCAAAATTTCCCGCGATGAAACCCTGGCGGGCAACGCCATCGAGCGCTTCTTGGGCCGGGACCGGAAGGAAATCGCTCGGGTCGCGCGGGAGACCCTAGAGGGCAATCTGCGCGGCGTCGTCGCCACCCTCACCCCCGAACAGCTCAATGAAGACCGGCTGGAGTTTGCCGAACGCATTGCCAGCGACGTGCGCAACGACCTAGTCAAGCTCGGCCTCCAGCTCGACACCCTCAAAATTCAAAGCGTGGCTGACCAGGTCGACTACCTCAACTCCATTGGCCGGCGGCAGATTGCCACCGTGGTGCGCGACGCCGAAATCGCCGAGTCCAACGCCATGGCCGCGGCCGAACAGATCGAGGCCGACAGCACCCGCCAGGCCGAAGTGGCCCAAACCCAGGCCCGCACCGTCATTCAAGAAAAAGAAAACGAGCTGCGCCGCATCACCGCCGAAGTCGAAAAGCAGGCCCGCATCGAAGAAGAGCGCACCCGGGCTGCCGCCGAAGAAGCCCGTGCCCGCGCCCAGCGAGAGCTGCAGGCCATTCGTGCCCAGCTGGAGCGGGCTCGCCTGGAGGTGGAACAGGTGCTGCCCGCCCAGGCCCAGCAGCGGGCCCAAGAGTTGCAGGCCCGAGGCACCGCCGCCACCCTCGAAGAAAACGCCAAAGCTTCGGCCCAGGCCAGCCAAATGCTAGTGCAGGTCTGGCAAGATACCGGCGTCGATGCCTCCCAGCTGTTTCTGGTGCAGCAGCTCGAGATGGTGCTCAAAGCAGCGGGGCGCATCCCCAGCCGCCTGCACCTCAATTATGTAAACGTGATCGACAACGGCGACGGCAAGGCAGTCGCCTCCCTGCTCAATGTTTATCCCGAAATGGTGCAGCAGTTTTTGCGCCAGTCTGAGGCGATCCTGGGCATTCCCCTGGCGGCTAGCCCGCCCGCCTCGGCCCAGCCGCTGGTCCTTGCCCCCAAGGCCGATCTAGCTACAACCAGCCAGCCAATCGTAAACGACGGTCTCACCTCGGAGCATGCCCTATGAGCCTGATTTTTACCCTACTGGTGGTGCTGTTTGGGGCCACCGGCAGTCTGCTGCTGATTATCAAAAACCTCTATCACATCTGTCAGCCCAATGAAGTGCTGATTTTTGCAGGCGATCGCCGCGCCGTCAGCGATGGCCGCCAGGTCGGCTACCGACTGGTCAAAGGCGGCAGCAGCATCCGCAAACCCCTGCTCGAAAAAACGTTCCGCATGGAACTGACCAACATGATCATCGAGCTGCGGGTGACCAATGCCTACTCCAAGGGCGGCATTCCGCTCAATGTTGATGGCGTGGCCAATATCAAAATTGCGGGGGAAGAACCGGCGATTCACAATGCGATCGAGCGCCTGCTGGGCAAGAGCCGCCAGGAGATCGAAAAAATTGCCCGCGAAACCCTGGAGGGCAACCTGCGCGGCGTGCTGGCGACCCTCACCCCCGAAGAAGCCAACGAAGACAAACTGGCCTTTGTGCGTAACCTGCTCGACGAAGCCGACGACGACCTCGCCCACCTGGGCCTGATTCTCGACAACCTGCAAATTCAAAACATCTCCGACGATGTGGGCTACCTCAACTCGATCGGGCGCAAACAGCGGGCCGACCTGTTTCGCGACGCCCGCATAGCGGAAGCCGAAGCCAAGGCCCAGTCTGCCCTTCAGGCCGCCGAAAACCTCAAGCGCACCTCCCTGCGCCAGATCGAGGCCAAAGTTGCCACCACCCGCGCCGAGGCCGATCGCCGCCTACAAAACGCCCTCAGTCAGCGCCAGGCCGCCATCTCCGAAGCCGAGGCGGAAATCGCCGCCGAGGTCGCCCGCACCGAGGCCGAGTTTGCTGTCCAGCGCGAACGCCGCAACCAGGTCGAGCAGCAGCTTCAGGCCGATGTGATCGCCCCAGCGATCGCTGCCTGCCAGCAGGCCCAGGCCCGCGCCAAGGGTGAGGCCGCCAGTATTATTGAAGACGGTCGGGCGCGGGCTGAAGGCATCCGCGAACTGGCCACCACTTGGCAGGCAGCGGGCGACCACGCCCGGGAGATCTTCCTCTTTCAAAAGCTGGAGGGGCTGCTGGAAAATCTGGTCGCCACCGTGCCCGATGTAGAGGTAGACAGTATTACGGTGATCGACGGGGGCGGTGGCGGCAATGCCACTAAGGCGGCGGCGTTTATGGAGCAGATGAAGCAGGCCACTGGGGTCGATCTGACCCAGGTATTGCACAATCTGGGAGGCGGTAGCGATTTCTCCAAGGTTTTGGCCACGCCACTGGATGCTGATCTAGCTCCAGGAGTGAAAAGCCCTGGTAAAAAATCCTGACCAGGAGGGATGGGGCAAAACCCTGGCTCCGCCCCCCTACCGTTTGCTTAAGACCCCAGCTCCTAGCGGGCCTACCGCACGGGCTCAGCCGCCTGGTCTTTGTCTGGTAGTTCGGTCTTCCCTCCTGTAGAATTAGACGATTCTAGTTAAGATAGCTATTCAGGTTAAGGGGTTCCCGTTGTCCTGTGGCAAGGCGGTTCATCTAAAAACCTGGCCTTTAGTCCAGCGATCTGTTGTCTCGGTTCACGAGATGAATTAAACATGACCTTAGACAAATATCGTCTCCGCTCCGACTTCTTGGGTACTCAGGTAATTACTCGCAACTCCGGCCAGCGGCTGGGTGTTGTGAGCCAAGTTTGGGTCGATGTCGACCAGCGCGATGTTGTCGCCATCGGCCTGCGAGAAAATATTATGTCTGGGCTCGTGTCGAGCACCATGCAGGTCATGCCCATTACCAGCATTCGCCAGATTGGTGATGTCATCTTGGTCGATGACGAAACCGTCCTCGAAGACGAGATGAGCGTTGCCCCCTTCAGCACCCTGGTCAATTGCGAAGTTATCACCGAAACCGGCGAACCCCTGGGCCGTGTGCGCGGGTTTAAGTTTGATGTCACCAACGGTCGCCTCGAAACCATTGTGATTGCCTCCTTTGGGCTACCCCAAATTCCCGATCAGGTGATTAGCACCTACGAACTCTCTATTGACGAAGTGGTTAGCAGTGGCCCCGATCGCCTAATTGTCTTTGAGGGCGCTGAAGAAAAAATGGTGCAGCTCAGCGTTGGCCTCCTGGAGCGTCTGGGCATCGGCAGCGCTCCGTGGGATCGCAACGACGACAGCGAGTACATCATGCCGGTCTCAACCGCCAACCAGCTGCCCTCTGGGGTGCAGGTACCCGCCGACTTCGCCAAAGCCCGCCCCGCCACCACCGAAGAGCGCTGGAGCGACGACGACTGGGGCGAGCCCGAGCGCATTGAACAACCCCTCCAGGCCCAGCAGCCCGCCGAGCGTTACCAGGCCGCTACCATGGACGACCAGAGCAGCTACAAAGCCTTTGACGCCGACTTCCAGGACGTCACCGAAGACGTCTGGACCGAGGAAGACGAAGGCGAACCCTACGAAGCAAAACCCCTCATTATTCCCCAAAAGAAAAAAGTCACCGAGTACGAAGAAGAGCTGGATTACTAGAGCGGGATGATTGAAGCCCTAGGGCTCTGCCTCGCTCCCTTCCATTAGGTCACTTGTGATCGCCTCTACCTGGCTGACCAAGAATGTGAGCCTGTAGGGGCGACCCAGTTCTTGGGCCAAAAACTGCTCGAGTAGCTCAACCTGGTTGGGCGATACCGGCTCCGAGGCTCTCACCGTGAGGGAAATTTCCGGTGGGGTGGTCAGCCAGTTGGCCTCCATCTCCACCAGGGTGAGGCGCTGAAAGGTCAGGGTGCGATCGAGCAGAGCACTTCTCACACTCGCTTCTAGCTGATTTTGCTGGAGCAGCCGCAGGGTACTGGCCCCCAGAGGAATGACGAGCAGGGTCGTAAACAGGAGCGTAATGCCCAGGGACCGCCGGGCGCGGCGCACCATGGAGTAGCCAAACACCACAAAGGCCACCATGCAGGCGAGGGTAATGCCAAACAGGTTGGTGAGGTAGAGCAGCAGTGCCCCCAGACTGAGCGACAAATTGCCCTGACCCAGCCACAGACCCACAACGCAAATGGGGGGCATGAGGGCAACCGCGATCGCCGCACCCGCTACCGTGCCTGCCACCTTGGGTTCAATCTTAGCGACCCCCGCCATCGCCCCTGCCGTAACGGCAATACCCAGATCGAGCAGGTTGGGCTGGGTGCGAGCCATCACCTCGCTGCCAAACTGAACCACTCCGGTCATTGCCCCTATCGCCGCCGATATCGCTACCGACAAAAACGAGCCCAGCACCAGCGCTACAATGCTGGCGCGAATCAGGGTTCTATCGGCCTCCAAAATGCCAAAGGCCGCGCCGCGAATGGGCAGCATCAGGGGTGCAATCAGCATGGCCCCGATGATAACGGCGGCGCTGTTGGAGAGCAAACCCAGGGTGGCAATCACGCAGGAACCCACCACCAGCACCAGGTAGTGCCAGCTGAGCTGAGATTCTTCTAGCAAATTCTGGCGCAGGCGAGTCAGGTCGCCCGCCGCTACCGACCTTCGCATTGGGGTCAGGACGGTTTCAAGCCAAACCGCTGCCCTCAGCAGGGCATCCCACAGCCAAACCTGAGCCGTGAGAGCGCACCGGTAGCTATGTCGCTTAACCAGCTGAGCCCACTGCCGCAGTTTGGATGGATTAAACTTCAAAACTCAGCCCTCAAGCCAGGGGTAAACCCCCACTACCCGTGAATAGTACCATCGGGCATAGTGGCTCCGGTCAGGGTGACATTGATCATGGTGGTACTGCTAATTTCGGCCCGCTCTAGAATGGCTTCGCTGAGATCAGCGTCGGTGAGGTCGGCCCGGCCCAGGTAAGTCTCCACCAGGAGAGCTTTGGTCAAAACCGATCGGCACAGGCTCACCCGGGCCAGGTCGGCCCGGCTAAAGCGCGCGTCGGCCAGGTTGCAGTCATCCATCTGGGCCAGGGCCATGACGGCTTCGGTAAAGTCGGCCCCCTGGGCGCTGGTGTGGTTGAGGTTGGCCTGGCTGAGGTTGCTGCGGGAAAAGCGGCAGTGGGTAAGGTCAGCGGATTCTAGACAGCTTTGACTGAGATCGACATCGCTGAGGTTGGCGTTGCGCAGCAGCGCCCCCTTCAGGTTGGCCCCCTTTAGGTTGGCGTCGCGCAGCACCGCTTCGCTCAGGTTGGCTCCGCTGAGATCAACGTAGGCCAGGTCGGCACCGGATAGGTTTGTGCCACGCAGATCGGCCAGGTGTAGCTTGGCGCCCCGCAAGTTGGTGGCATACTTGCGGTTCTCCTGGCGCAGGTTGGCCCCCCGCAAACAGGCTCCGGTCAGGTTGGCCCCGCTGAGGTCGGCGTTGCGCAGATCGGCTCCGGTCAGGTTGGCGTCGAGCAGGTCGGCTAAAGTCATATCGGCGCTGCGCAGGTCGGCCCCTTGCAGGCTGGCTCCGTGCAGGTCGGCGTCGCGCAGCATGGCCGCCGACAGGTCGGCCTGATTGAGGTTGGCCCCGCCCAGGCGCGCCTTGGACAGGTTAGCCTGGCGAAACCGCACCCGCGTCAGAAAGGCCAGCATCAGGTTGGCATTTTCGAGGTCGGCCTGCACCATGTTGGCCCCGATCAGATCGGCCCCGGCTAGGTCAATGCCAACCAGGGTCTTCCCTTTAAAATCCATCTCGCCTCGGGCATAGGCATCGAGCAGTTCGCGGGCATTCATATCGAAAACCAGGGGGCTTAGGCGGAGCGGAGGGAGGATTGGGCGACCATGGCGGGGCGATCGCCAGGGTCAGTCAGCTCGCGACCGACTTCAGGAGAGAAGGGCTGGTTGTCGATGGACGGGGTTAGGGGCTCCAGCGCCAGGTTGGGGTCTTGGGGGTAGTAGGCCCGCATGGCCTGGGTAATGGCGCTGGCTACCTGCACCCCATCCCCTGCTCGGCCCAGACAGTGGGCAATAATGGATAGCTTACTATCTAAATCGGAGTAGGTGGCACAATACTCAAAGGTTTGATGCAGCAGGTCGTCGAGGGTGCGGTGGTTGAGGTTAGACCAGTCTTGGGGAGTGTAGCCAAAGGGGCCATACAGGCAGGAGTACAGCAAAATTTTGGCTCGCAGCGGGTTGGCGTACTGAATAATATCCCCTCGCAGGTCAAAGAGGAAGGTGCGATCGCGTCGGGGGCCACTGTCCTCGATGCCTGTGCCTAAGGGGTTGGAGAGCGTGCCGTGCAGGGTGGTCAAATCCGCCGGCTGCTCAGGGCCGGCCAAACTGGTGAGGGTGGTATAGCTTCCCTCGGCGCTATGGCTGGAGGGGCCTGAGGGCTCAGCCAGGGCCGTTGCCTCCGCTAAAGCCGTCAACTCGACTAAGGCTGTGGCGGCGGGTTCCTCTGCCTGGCTTTGGTACAGCGGCTGAAAAGCCCTCACAATTTGGTTGGCCAGCCGGGTGTACTGCTGTCGCCGGTTGAGGTGCTTCACAATACGGCCCAGGCGGTAGCGCAAATCCTGGGGCTTGGGGGCAACGGTCAAGATCTGTTGAATCAGCGTGGGCAGGTAGATCTGGGTTAGGCAGCTGGGGTCGTTTTCCCAGCCGCCGTGGCAGAGGCAGTGGAGCAGCTTGCGCAGCCGCAGGGCGTCGGGGCTTTGGTCAAACTGGTCGGCAATGGCCTGGCAGCGTTCTTCAAGGGACTGAACCGTGAGCTGGGTGAATTCGGGTTCGACGGCTTCGGGGTTTTGAAACAGCGATCGCCCGTACCAGGGCTGGAGCTGCTTAAGAATGGTCTCTGTGATCTCACCATAGAGATCCCGGCGGTTGAGCCCGGCCACCACCCGCTGTAGCTGGTCTTCAAGATCGGCCAGAGCGGGGCAGCGATCGCGCAGCGACAGCAGCAGCGATCTGAGATCAAACTGATCTAGCACCGTGGGGTCATTTTCCCAGGCGTGCTGGTAGGTGGCAAACACCAGCTTTTTAATTCGCAGGCTGTGGGTATGGGTCGTGAGGTTGCGCACGGCGGTGGCCAGCAGCGCCTCGGTAGTCATCGGCAGGGTGCAGGTGTGGTCCTCAGAGCCCTGGGGACCCGGCTCGGTATCTTCGGCCTGGAGCGCAAGCTGGTAGGCGGGCACCGGCTCTTCTATGTTTTTTAGCTGCAGCGGCCCCAAAAAGGTGGCGTGAAGATTGAGCCGGGCCTTGACCACGTCGTAGATAGTACGTGATACACAGAGGCCACGGGGTTTGGCGTAGGTTTGCAGCCGGGCGGTAATGTTTACCCCGTTGCCCATGACATCCTGCTCGCTGACCAGAATATCGCCCAGGTGAATGCCTATGCGGTGGTCGAGGTACTGGTTAGGCTCTAGCCCCTCGGCCAAATCAACCAGCCGCCGCTGCATCTCTAGCCCGCACGACACCGCTTCGACCGCGCTTAGAAAATAGATCAGCAGGCCGTCGCCGGTCGATTTGAGCACCGTGCCGCCAAACTCCTGGCAGATGTCGCCAATTAGGGTGAGATCGCGGTCGATCAGCCGCAGGGTGCGCTCTTCCTCCACCGACATGCGGGTGCTAAAGCCTACCGCATCGGTGATCATAATGGCGGCGAGCAGGCGTTGCCCCTGGGATAAGGATGACACTCGACGTTCCATGGCAACTCGCGATGGTGCACAGCAGGGATGGGCAGCACCTGGAGGGGGGACAATCTCCCAGACGCTCTACTTTACATATTGCCCGTCTAGACCCTGTAATGCGCTAAACAGAGGCCAGAAGCCGAACTGTTTACCCAGTCTTCATATCGGCGATCGCCCCTCGGGCCATAGAAGCAATGGCCTGGTCGGTGGCCTTGGGCAACTGGTAGTAACGGCCTCCGGCTGTCTTTGCCAACTCTTTACCAAACCCGGTGGAGACAAATTTGCGCTCGGTGTCAATAATTAGCAGTTGATACCCCACCCCGCGAATCCGGGCGGCAATCTCCAGCAGCTCCTGCTTGATGTCGGGCTTGGGGGCGTCGGGCTCCGGCATTTCACCGAAGGAGCGAGACAGGGACACATTGCCCCGGCCGTCGGTAATGGCCACAATCACCACGCTGCCCACATCCCCCGACTGCTGAGCGTTCACACCCACGCGCACCGCCTGGGTGAGGCCGTGGGCCAGGGGCGATCCGCCGCCGCAGGGCATGCGCTCGAGCCGCCGCCGCGCCATGGCAATGGAGCGGGTGGGGGGCAGCAGTACCTCCGCCTGCTCACCCCGGAAGGGGATCAGTGCCACCTGGTCGCGGTTTTGGTAGGCCTCGGTGAGCAGTTCCAGCACCGCTCCCTTGGCGCTCTGCATGCGGTTGAGCGCCATCGACCCCGAGGCATCGACCACAAAAATGATCAGGGACCCCGCCTTGCGGGCCAGGCGCTTGGCGCGAATATCCCCCTGTTCTACAATCACCCGGCGGCTGGGGTCCCGTTCCCGGCGGGCCTTTTGGTAGGGGGCGGCGGCCCGCAGGGTGGCATCTACCGCAATGCGGCGCACCGGCCCCTGGGGCAAAAAGGGCTTGATATAGCGCCCCCGCTCTTCGGAAAAAATCAGGTTGGCGCGGCCCGATTTGCCCTGGCGGCCCACGGTCTGGGCAAACAGCAGCATCGACGGGTCGAT